>JBKJXL010000311.1:0-6979 GCA_046716225.1 Candidatus Limnocylindrales bacterium
CGGTCTGGCGACCTGGGTCATCGTCGGGCACTCCGAGCGCCGGCGCGACGGCGTCGAGACGGATGAGCGCATCGGACGGCAGCTCGGACGAGCGACCGACGTGGGCCTGCGCGCGATCCTGTGTGTCGGCGAGTCAGCCGAGGACCGCGATGCCGGCCGGGCGGAGGCGGTCGTCGCGATCCAGCTTCGAGGTGCCCTGGCAGGACACGATCCGGCCACGCTTGCCAGCGCCGGCCTGGTCGTGGCATACGAACCCGTCTGGGCGATCGGCACCGGGCGGACCGCGCTCGGGTCGGACGCCGCGCAGATGGCGGAGGCTATCCGGGGCACGCTGGTCGAGCTGGGGTGGGGGAGTGCCGCGGACACGGTGCCCGTGCTGTACGGGGGCAGCGTCACCGCGTCGAGTATCGCGGACTTCGTGGCCGAACCCAGCATCGACGGCGCGCTCGTCGGTGGCGCGTCACTCAAACCGGATGAGATGGCGGGGATCGTCGCCCGGGCGGGGCTGACCGCCCGCGCTCGCCTCGCCGTCACGTGAGTCGACCGCGCCCCATCGTCCTCGTCGTCCTCGATGGGTTCGGGATCGGCGGAGATCCCGCTACCGATGCCATCGCCGCGGCCCCGATGCCCGTCTGGCGGGGCCTCCTGGCCCGTTGGCCGCATGCCACGCTTCGGGCGTCGGAGGATGCGGTCGGGCTGCCACCCGGGCAGATGGGCAACTCAGAGGTGGGTCACCTGAACCTGGGAGCCGGTCGGCCCGTCCTGCAGGACCTGCCGCGGATCGATGCGGCCATCGCCGACGGGACGTTCTTTCAGCGACCGGCTTTGCTGGCTGCCTGTGCCCGTGCCCGAGAGTCCCGCGGCGCGCTGAACATCGTCAGTCTTGTCGGGTCTGGCGGCGTGCATGCGAACGACCGACACGTCGTGGCCATCGCCGAGCTGGCTCGGCGCGAAGGCGTCCAGACGGTGCGTATCCATGCCCTGCTCGATGGCCGCGACACGCCGCCTCGGTCGGCGCTGGCGTTCATCGAGGACCTGGAAGCCCGACTCGCCGTCGCCCATCCCGGGGCCGTGGTGGCGAGCGTCGGGGGCCGGTACTTCGCGATGGACCGTGACCATCGCTGGGACCGGATCGAGCGTGGGTATGACGCGATCGTGCACGCCGAGTCGGACCACCACGCTGCCTCGGCGACGGCGGCGATCGAGGCTGCCTACGCACACGGCGAGGACGACGAGTTCGTGGCGCCCACCGTCATCGACGGCGTCCTGGACGGTCTGACCGACGGTGGAGCGATCATCCACTCGAACTTCCGGGCGGACCGCGCTCGCCAGCTCACGCACGCGCTGGCCGACCGGGACTTCGACGGCTTCGAGCGGCGTTCCCGTCAGGGTCGCGCTGCGCCGACCGACCTGTTCGTCGTCACGATGACCTCATACGAAGCGGATCTGCCGGTGGAGGTCGCATTCCCGCCCGAGGAGGCCCGGTCGCTCGCCCAGGCGTTCTCCGATGCCGGCTGGCGGCAGATTCACGTCGCCGAGACCGAGAAGTACGCCCACGTGACGTACTTCTTCAATGGTGGCGTCGAGACGCCGTACCCGGGCGAGGAGCGTCGCCTCATCCCCAGCCCGCGCGTGGCGACCTACGATCTGGCCCCGGCGATGAGTGCCGTCGGCGTGACCGACGCACTCGTCGACGCCATCGAAGACGGCCGATTCGACTTCATCGTCGCCAACTTCGCGAACGCCGATATGGTCGGCCACACCGGATCGTGGGAGGCAACGCTCAGCGCCCTAGAGACCGTCGATGCGTGCCTTGCCCGGGTCGTCGCCGCGGCCCTCGGCGTCGATCCGGTCGGCCCCGGCGCGCTGCTGGCGATCACCGCGGACCACGGCAATGCCGACTGGCTCCGGGACGAGGCCGGCCACCCGGTGACGGCCCATTCGCTCAACCCGGTCCCGTTCATCCTCGTGGGTCGCTCGGTCGATGGCATGGCCCTCGGCGACGGTGTTCTTGCCGATGTCGCACCGACCCTGTTGAGCTTCACGGACGTCGCTCCGTGGCCCGGGATGACCGGTCGTTCGCTCGTCCTGTGGTAGCATCCGCGGCCGAACGTACAGGAGGTCGCTGACCCGTGGATCCGATCCTGGCATTCGGCCAGATCATCGTGAGCATCGCACTCATCGTCGCCATCCTGCTGCAGGCCCGGGGAACCGGCCTGTCGAGCACCTTCGGCGGCGATTCGGCTGTCTACCGCAGCCGACGTGGCGTCGAGCGACGCCTGTGGCAGTTCACGATCGTGCTCCTCGTCCTGTTCGTGCTGTTCTCGCTCGCTTCGTACGTGTTCGCACCCGTCTGATCCATCTGCCGCGGCGCCCACCGCGAGGAACCCTCCGCTCCGGAGTCCCATGACCCGCACCGATTCGATCGTCGTGGGGACCCTCGTCGTGTTACTCGCGCTGGTCGCGGGTCTCGTCGGTCTCCCGGCCCTCAACCCCACCGGTACCGCGTCCGCCAGCGCGAGCTCGACCCCGGTCGAGCCCGCCCGCCCGTACCGGGAAGGCATCATCGGCCGACCCGTGTCGGTCAGCCCGCTGACCGCACGTTCGCAAGCCGATCGGGATCTCGTCGCCCTCATCTTCAGCGGCCTGGTCCGCAACGGACCGGGCGGCACGCTGGTGCCCGATCTCGCGGAGGCGTGGTCCGTCGACGCCGTTGGCAAGGTCTGGACCTTCGATCTGCGCGATGACGCGACCTGGCAGGATGGCGCCCCGGTCACCGCGCAGGACGTCGCGTTCACCATCCGCACCCTGCAGGATCCTGACTACATGGGGCCGGCCACCGGCTCGTGGAGCGAAGTCGACGTCCGCGCGACCGGCGACCGGACGGTCACGTTCACGCTGACGACCCCGCTCGGCGGGTTCCTCCAGGCAGCCACCCAGCCCATCGCTCCCGCCCACCTGCTCGCCGACGTCCCGGTCGAGGCTCTGGCGGAGCACCCGTTCGGGAGCCAGCCCGTCGGGTCCGGGCCGTTCGCGCTGGCCGAACTGACGGAGTCGTCGGCGACCCTGGTGCCCGTCACTTTCACGACGGATGACGACGCCGAAGCGTCGCCCGGCACCATCGGCGATTCCCTCGCGACACCGGGTCCCACCCGTCGCCCCGAGCATCCCGCGCCGTACCTGTCGGGCATCGAGTTCCGGTTCTTCGACGACCCGGCCGACCTGGCCGCGGCGTATCGGGCGGGAGAGCTCGATGCCGCGTCCGGGCTGGCTCCGGCCGATGCCGCCGAACTCGCCGCCGAGCCGTCGAGCCGACTGTTGCGCTATCCGAGTGCGACCCTGACTGCGGCCCTGCTCGACCTGCGGCCTGAGCACCCCGAGTTCGCCGATCCGGCCGTTCGAACAGCGCTTCTCACGGCGATCGATCGGTCGGCCATGGTGGAACAGGTGTTCGCCGGCGCGGCGACCGTGGCGAGCGGCCCCATCCCACCGAGCGCTCCCCTCCACGACCCGAAGGCTGATCCCGCGATCGCGTATGACCGGGCGGTCGCCCGGCGCGCCCTCCTTGCGGCTGGTTGGGTACACAAGGATGACGGCTGGCGCCGGACGGCCTCGGGCAAGGTGCTCGAGCTGGAGGTCGTGAGTCCGGATGAGAAGTCGAACCCGGCCGCGTGGGCGGCTGCGCGACAGGTGGCAACCAACTGGCGCCAGATGGGCTTCACCGTCACCCACGATGGACTGCCGGCTGGGACATTCGTGACCGACCGGCTGGCCAAGGGCGTCTTCCAGGTCGCCGTGGCGGATGTCACGATCGGATTGGACCCGGACCTCTACCCGTTGCTTGCCTCCAGCCAGACCGTGACAGGCGGGTCGAACGTCATCGGCGTCCAGGATCCGGCACTCGACAAGATGCTCGTCGCGGCCCGCGCCCCGGGCACGATGGAGGCTCGCAAGGCGGCCTACTCGAAGCTCCAGGTCCAGCTCGGGAAGGGCCGTTACCTCCTGCCACTCGTGTTCCCGGATGAGGTCGTGGTGGTCCGCGACACGCTCGAAGGACCGGCCCTGCGCCAGGTCGCCGATGCCTCGGACCGATTTTGGGATGTGCTAACATGGCGCCTCGCCGAGGACCGTTGACGCGGTCGCGCGCGGGTCCGGGCCGAGGTGGCGGAATGGTAGACGCGCTGGTTTCAGGTACCAGTGATCGCAAGGTCGTGTGGGTTCGAGTCCCTCCCTCGGTACCATCGTTTCGGACCTGATATCGGCGACACCTTGCCCAGGTGGCGGAATTGGTATACGCGTACGTTTGAGGGGCGTATGAGGCAACTCATCCGGGTTCAAGTCCCGGCCTGGGCACCACTCCCTCCTCTGCCGCCGGCCGTCGTGCCGTACGCTATCGCCCCGGGCGGTTAGCTCAGCTGGTCAGAGCGCCTCGTTTACACCGAGGATGTCGGGGGTTCGAGTCCCTCACCGCCCACCATCGATTCTGGGCCCGTCGCGTTTCTCGGGTCTAGGCGCGCTGCCGGGCGATCGTCAGCCCCACGATCCGGGAGATGACGAGGGCGACGTACATCAGGCCAGCGACCTGTTCGACCATGACCCACGAGCGGGCCTGCGGCTGGATCGGCGTGATGTCCGACAGGCCGACGCTGGTCAGGTTCGTGAACGACAGGAACAGCATCTCGAACCACGTACGAGGCGCCTCCGTCGCGATGGTGGCGGTGAACGACCCGGGCCAGATGATCTGGACAGCCATGACCGGGTCGGTGTCGTCAGTGGGCGGCCAGGGATGCGATCACGCCGAGGCGACCGGCGGATCTCGCGGCGTTCGATGCCGGGATGGCACTGGTATGCTCTCCGCAGGCTGGGCTTGGCCCCACACCACACGCCATCGGAGGAGGGGCATGGAACTCCTGATCATCGGCGCGATCATCGTCGTCATCGCGGTCGTCCTCATCGCGCTCTACAACGGCCTGGTCCAGAAGCGCCTGCGGGTCGATGAGGCGTTCGCCCAGATCGAAGTGCAGCTCAAGCGCCGCCACGATCTCATCCCCAACCTGGTGAACGCGGTCAAGGGCTACATGGGCTTTGAGCAGAAGGTCCTGACCGACGTGACCAATGCTCGAGCCGCCGCGGTCGCCGCCGGCGCCCAGGGTCCGGCCCAGCAGGCCGCCGCCGAGAACATGCTGACCGGAACCCTCCGTTCGCTGTTCGCCGTCGTCGAGAACTACCCTGAGCTGAAGGCCAACCAGAACGTCCTGGAGCTGCAGGAGGCCCTGACCAACACGGAGAACCAGATCTCCTTCTCGCGCCAGCACTACAACGCGACGGTCCTGGACTACAACACCGGCATCGCGACCGTTCCCGCGGTGTTCATCGCCGGGATCTTCGGCTTCGTCAAGCGGGAGTTCTTCGACGCGGAACCTGCCGCCGAGGCGGTCCCGAACGTCGACCTCAGCCTGAGCTGACCGCCCGCCCGCGGGAGGGACCGTGGCCGGGAAGACCTTCTACCAACAGAAAGCCGCCAACCAGCGCAACTCGCTGCTGATGGCCGGATTCATCGTGCTCCTGCTGGCCCTGCTCGGGTTCAGCATCGGCTACGCCATCTTCGGCACGCCGGCCGGCGGTGTCGGGACCACGATCTTCGCGGTCGCCCTGGGCGTGATGTCCGGCGTGGGGACGTACTTCAGCGGCGACAAGCTCGTGCTGGCCGTCAGCGGTGCGCGCAAGGTCGAGCCGGCCCAGGCGCCCCAGCTGATGAACGTGGTCAGCGAGCTGTGCATCGCGGCGAACATCCCGGTCCCGGCGGTGTACCTCATCGACGACACCGCGCCGAACGCGTTCGCCACCGGCCGCGACCCCGCCCACGCCTCGATCGCGATCACGACCGGGTTGCTCGAGAAGCTCGATCGCGAGGAGCTCCAGGGCGTCATCGGCCACGAGCTGTCGCACGTGCGCAACCTCGATATCCGGTTCTCGCTCATCGTGGCGGTCATGGTTGGTGCGATCGCGCTGCTGGCCGACTTCTTCCTGCGCTTCACGTTCTGGGGCGGGACCCGTCGATCGCGCAGCGACAGCGGTGGCGGTGGTGGCGCCCAGGCGGCGTTCGCCATCATCGCCATCGCCCTGGCGATCCTGGCGCCGATCGTCAGCCGGTTCATCCAGCTGTCCGTCAGCCGCCAGCGCGAGTACCTGGCCGACGCCTCATCCGTCGAGCTGACCCGAAATCCGGTCGGCCTGGAACGGGCTCTCGCGAAGATCTCGTCCGATCGCGAAGTACTGGAGGTCGCCAACCGCGGGACGCAGCATCTGTACTTCACGAATCCGATCAAGAAGTTCGAGGATCGGTCGTCGTCACTCATGTCCACACACCCGGCCATCCTGGACCGGATCAACCGGCTGCGCGAGCTGACCGGGCAGTCCCAGTTGACCGCCGAGCAGACGGCGCACCTCGCGGATCTGGAGTAGAGGCAGGGCCGTTCTGTGGCAGTCTCAGCGTGGCCCGTGGTATCCTCGCCCCCGCCGACGGGCAGCCGACGGCTGGTTGTTCATCGGGCCGAGATAGCTCAGTTGGTAGAGCACGCGACTGAAAATCGCGGTGTCGCCAGTTCGAATCTGGCTCTCGGCACCACCTATGGGTGGGCGACGTATTCCGGGCGGAAGTGGCTCAGTTGGTAGAGCATCACCTTGCCAAGGTGAGGGTCGCGGGTTCGAGTCCCGTCTTCCGCTCCATTCACTTTCTCGACCGCTGCCCCTTCGTCTAGTGGTAGGACAGCGGACTTTGAATCCGTGAACCGAGGTTCGAACCCTCGAGGGGCAGCCAACCACCCCGGCGACGATCCGCGAACTGAACACCTGGCGACGTGGTGAAGTGGCTCAACACGGAGGTCTGCAAAACCTCTATTCACCGGTTCGAATCCGGTCGTCGCCTCCACATCCTGAGCACGACACAGCCCCTTCGGGGGCCGTTTGTTCATTCGGC
>JBKJXL010000312.1:0-2538 GCA_046716225.1 Candidatus Limnocylindrales bacterium
CGCCTCGACCTCGCGATAGCGCGTGCCCGGGACTATCATGACTACCTCGAGGTAGCGCGAGTTGCCCTGCTCGTCGTATGGCCCGTTGCCCTCGAAGCCGAAGTACTCCCAGCCCACGAGGGTCCCGTCCGGCAGACGGAACCGCTGGTCGATGTACTTGTCGCCGGGGAGGATCCGGGCCTGGTCCACCGGGACGGCTTCGGCTCGCAGGATCCGCTCGTGGACGTCCGCGCCGCCGATGAGTCCGATCCAGGCGACGACTCCCGCCAGGATGATCGAGGGCAACGAGCGTGCGACCAGCGTCCCGATGGCGACGGCGATCGCGAAGATGAACACCGCGCGGCTCGCCAGCAGGATCCCGCGGTACCCGAATGCCGTGAACGAACTCGCGAGGTCGATGTCGGGCTCACTCGCCGCGATGATCCGGTCCGCGCCGACGCCGGCCGCGAACGAGATCGCCGCCACGACCAGCAGGACGGGCACGAGTCGCTCCAGATACCAGCGCAGGCGCGATGGCGCGAGCGACCACGCGAGCCGTGTCGTCCCCCGCTCAAGCTCCCGCGCAACGATCGGCACCCCCAGGAAGAGGCCGGCGACCAGAGGCAGGGCGACGACGAGCCCGCCGATCAGGCCACCAAGCCCACTCTTGGCCGAGTACCACCGGTCGAGCGCGAGCTGGCAGCCGGGCGGGCTGTTGCCGAAGGCATCGAACGTCAGACACTCCGCGGGCGGCTTGAGCGAATCCACCCAGGCGGCGGCGATGAACGCGCCGACCGTGACGCCCAGGACCAGTCCGCCGAAGGCGATGAGTTCGAAGCGTCCGAGCCGGACCGTCAGGCGAGCCCAGTCCAGCCTCACGCCGCGCGCTCCTGGCCGGCTCGGGCCCCGCGCGGTCGGCGGCCGGCGGCCAGGTGGCCGAGCACGACCTCTTCGAGCGTGGCGGCGCGCCCGATCGCCGCGCCAGTCCGCACGAGTGCCAGTGGCTCGCCGGTCGGCCCGGGGAATCGGCCGATCACGTCACCGTCGGGTTGTCCGGCGTCCATGACCGCGGCCGCCACAACCCGATGGGCCTCGATGGCGTCAGCGATGGAGACGTCGAGCAGCGTGGCCCCGCCGCCGAGGACGAGCAGGCGATCGCAGGCCTGCTCGATGTCCGTGATCACGTGCGACGACAGCAGCGCCGTCGCGCCGTCGGCCCGGACGGCGTCGACCAGGACGTGCAGGAACTCGCGCCGTGCGAGCGGGTCCAGGCTGGCCAGCGGTTCGTCGAGCAGCAGGACCGGAGCCCGGACGCCAAGCGCAAGAGCCAGCCCGACCTGCGCCTGCTGCCCGCCGGATAACTCGCTCGCTCGCGCCTCGAGCGGGATATCGAGGTCGTCCAGGCGGCGGCGGGCGATCGTCGGATCGAAGCCAGGCCGCAGCGTCCTGGCCATCGACACGTGCTCCTCGACCGTCAGCTCCCGATAGAGCGATGGCGATTGCGGGACGTAGCCGATCCGGCGGATCGCGTCGGCGCGGTGGCGCCACGGGTCGATGCCATCGACAAGGAGGCGACCCTCGGTGGGCCGTTCGAAGCCGACCCAGGCCTTCAGGAGCGTGGATTTGCCGGAACCATTCGGACCGACGAGCGCGGTGATGCTGCCGTCAGGAACGGCGAGGTCCAGGTGACGGAGCGCCCAGGTCCGGCGCCCGTACCGCTTGCCGATGTCGTGGGTCTCCAGGATGGCCATGTCCCCTCCGCCTCCCGGGTCGACACGGCCCGGCCGTCACCAACGATAGAAGGTCTCACCCCAACGGACGCCCCGCGTATCCCGGGTCGCCGTTCCGGGATTCCCCGGATGTCCCAGCGGGTCAGCCGTTCGGGCGACCGTAGCGCAGTAGGATGATGTCGTCTTCCTCGGCAGGTCGCGGCCGCGGCCCATGACGGCGGGCACGTGTGGTGTCGACGCGATGACATCGGATTCCCAGCTTCGCCAGGCGCGCGCCGCCTTCGACCGGTTCGCGTGGGGCGACGCCTACACCGGGCTCGCGGCTGCCGATGGTCGCGGGCCGTTGTCGAGCGAGGATCTCGAGCGATTGGCGATCGCGGCCCATCTGCTCGGGCGGGCGGACGAAGCCGCCGCGGCGTGGTCGCGCGCCCACCTGGAAGCCGTTCGTGAGGGCGACGTGGCCCGCGGCGCTCGATGTGCCGGTTGGTTGGGCATGACGCTCATGCAGCGTGGCGAGACGGCCCAGGGCAGTGGCTGGATCGCCCGAGCGGCACGACTGATCGAGGAGACCGGGTACGACGGTGTTGAAGGCGGGTACCTGCTGATCCCGAGGGCGTTGCAGCAGCTCATGGCGGGCGACGCGAGTGCAGCGCTTGTGACCTTCGATGAGGTGGTCACGGTCGCAGACCGGTTCCACGATCCCGACCTGACGGCGCTGGCCCGCCTGGGGCGCGGCCAGTCGCTGATCGCCCTGTCCGATCCGGTCCGCGGCGTGCCGCTCCTCGACGAGGCGATGGTCGCCGTGACCTCGGGCGAAGTCTCGCCGATC
>JBKJXL010000313.1:0-5248 GCA_046716225.1 Candidatus Limnocylindrales bacterium
AGGTCCTCGCCATCTGCGGCGACGGCGACTTCCTGCAGTCGATGCAGGAGCTCCAGACCACCGTGCTGGCGGGCACGCCGGTCTGCGTCATCGTGCTCGACAATTCCGGCTGGATCAGCATCAAGGGCGGTCAGGAGACGTTCTTCGGGCGCCATGCGTGGACCGATTTCCTGACTCCGGACGGCTCCGTCTACTCCCCCGACTTCGCTGCGATCGGCCGCGCATTCGGTATCCACGCCGACCACGTCGTCGACCCGGCCGAGGTCGAGGGTGCTGTCCGACGCGCCCTGGCGTCCGGCGGACCATCACTCGTCCACGTGGTCGTCGACCGAGACCTGGCCGTCGCCGGGCCCGACAAGACGGGTTGGTGGGACGCTCCGAGTCCCGCCTACGACCGCAACCGCCATGCTCGCTGGCAGGCTGGCGTCGCCGAGGAGCAGCACCGATGAACATGGTTTCAGACTCGTTGGTCCCCGACCTGCGCATGCGACTCCGGCGCCCCGCCGACGCCCTCCCGGGAGCCTCGCTCGGCACGGTGCCGATCCTCTGGAACAACGTCGATGTCGAGGAGCTCAGGCTCGGCGCGAACGCGTCCACGATCCTCGACGAGATCGCGCGGCTCGGCTTCGAGGGCACGCAGCTCGGATTGGGCTTTCCGGACGGCGCCGAGCTCCGCGCGGCGCTCGCGGCGCGGAATCTCCAGCTCGCCGAGGTGTATGCGGCACTGCCGGCAACCACGGCCGGGCTTGCCGCCGATGCGCTGGCCATCGGGCGCGAGCGGTTGCGCCTGCTGCACGAGGGCGGGGGAGACGTGCTGTGCGTCGCGCTCGACGGGAACTCCGACCGCAACGAGCGAGCCGGCCGCGCAATCGACGACGGAACGCCTCGATTCACGGACGAGGCCTGGCGGGGCCTGGCCGTGGTCCTCCACACCCTTGCCACTGAGACGATCGCGGCTGGCCACCGATTGGCCTTCCATCCCCACGCCGGAACCTTCGTCGAGACGCCGGCGGAGGTCGATCGTCTTGTCGCCACGACCGATCCGACGAAGGTGGGGATCTGTCTCGACGTCGGGCACTACCTGGTCGGGGGCGGCGATCCCGTTGAAGCGCTCCGGCGGCTCGGCGAGCGGGTCACCCACGTGCATCTGAAGGATGTCGACCCGCTGGTGCTCGAGCGCCTGTCGAGCGGCGCGCTGGGGGACTTCGGTTCCGCGGTCCGGGCACGCCTGTTCACCGAGCTCGGCGCCGGCGCGCTCGATTTGATGGGCTGCCTGCGGGTCCTGGCCGGACGCGGGTACACGGGCTGGCTCATGGTCGAGCAGGACAGCAGCTGGTCGCCGCCATCGGAGGCTGCCGCGGTCGGGCGTCGTGTCCTCGCGCAGGCCCTCGCGATCGTCGGCTCCGAGGGTTCTGAATCCGCGGGTTGATCGTCGCCCCGACCCGGCGCGACGACAGACAGGCGTGACTGTCGGAGGCGAGCGACTCTGACCGTTAAGCGCCCAGACTTTGTCGCCGCGGTCTGACGGCAGGGTCCCTCCGCCAGGGATGATCCGGACGAGGTCGGGCGACTGACGCAGCTGACGGCGGCCGCTGGTCGTCAGCGACGTGGGTGGGTTCGGGTGGTGACTCCAGCACGCGAACGCGCTTGAGCGCGCGAGCGCGCAGGACGGGGGCGGTCGGTGGCGCCGGGCTGAGCGGGAAGAGCTCGACGCCGTCGCGGACCCACAGACTGCCGTCGAGCCGCTCCCGGACCGTCACCCGCCGGCCAGCCCAGCTGGCCCCATCGGGTCGGGCGGAACAGGCTGAGCGAGCTGCCGTCCCCGCCGAGCGTCGCATCCGGGTCGACTCGCCGGAGATACTCGAAGCAGAAGACCGCCTCGGGCGGCAGATCCCCGGTCCACGCTCGCCACGCCGGCTCGGGATCGGCGACCGGCACGCCGAAGCGCCGGTTCTGGCGGGGCACTTACCAGGCGAGCAGGTCATTGGCCGCCGCGATCGTCGAGACCCCGGCCCGCCGCAGCTCCGAGATGAGCCGATCCTGGAAGGTCCCCCACAGCCGCTCGGCGCGACCCTTCGTCTGCAGGCTGCGGGCGCCGATCCAGCGGATCCCGGCCACCTCGAGGGCGCGTCCGACCTGGGTGAGCGACGGTCGTCCGGTCAACTGCTCGGCGATCGTCGGCGGCCGGTTGGGATCCTTCACGGAGATCCCGTGGAGGTCGGTGTAAGGGCCTCGGGCAGGCCGTGCTCGGCGACCGGCTGGCCGAGCATCGTGAAGTAGCCGGGGGCGTCCTCCTGCTGGCGGAACGTCCCGCCGCTGATCGCGCCGGATGCCTTGTCGATCCGCCGACGAGCGTCAGCCAGGGCCCGCGGCCCTCGAGCCAGTCGTGCTTGGAGCCGTCGGCCTGGAGGAACATGCCCGAACGCGGCAGGCGATCGCGCCGGCTGCGGTGGGTGGGTGGCCGGCGGGTGTGGGGACGCCCGACCCCGGCCACGGCGAGGATCCGGCAGGTCGTCCGGGTTGATATCTCGATCTCCTCGTCCTCGGCGAGGGTCTCGGCGAGGTGGACTGGGTTGAAGCCGGCGTACGTCGTCGTGGCGAGCTCGATGATCCGATAGCGGGTGGCCTCATCGGTCAGGTTCATCGGGGCCCGTCCCCGGATGCCGTGGACGGCGGCGGTCGCGCCCAGCGTCCGGAACCCCATCGAACAGCCGACGGACCCGGCGGGCTCACCCCGCCACAACGTGGGTGAGGACGATGATGCGTCGCCGCGCCTTAGCATCCAAGTTGATCTCCCTCGTCTCCATGAGATCGAGGGTGACGAAATCGCTGTCCCCTTGGCTCGGACAGAATCGCTGGCCCCTGACACGGGCGAGTACAAGACCTTGACGCATCGTCGCTGATGTGCGTCTACTGGTGCCGGACAAGGTCGCAGGGAATGCGGTCGAGATCGGCCCCCGACCGCATCTGAGCCACATGGATAGGCTCCGCCGTGCGGCCCACGCGTACCGAGCGGGCCGTTGCAAGAGGAGGACTTTTCGATGCGCCAACCTTGGCCCGTCCCGGTCATCGCCCTGGTCATCGTCGGCATGATGCTCGCCGCGTGCGGCGCCACATCTTCGCCAGCACCGGCGACGGAACCAACGGCAGCACCCACCGGCGAGGCGACGGCACCGCCTCCCGAAGCCGGGAGCCTGACCGTCCTGGCGCCGTGGGGCGGCAGTGAGCGAGCGAACTTCCTGGCGGTCATCGACGAGTTCACCGCCAAGACCGGGATCGCGGTCCAATACGAGACGGCTCGGGACACCCTGGCGGTCCTGCGAACGCGGCTGGCGGGTGGAAATGCGCCGATGATCGCGATCATCCCCCGACCGGGCGTCATGGTCGACCTCGCCAAGGACGGCGCCATCATCGATCTCGAGACGCTCGGCATCACGAACATGGCGGACAACTACAGTCAGGCCTGGCTGGATCTGGGGACGGCCGAGGGCAACCTGTACGGCATCGCCGTCAAGGCGAACTCGAAGAGCACCGTATGGTACAAGCCGGCCTCGTTCCGAACCCTCGGCGTCGAGCCGCCTACCGACTGGGACGGCCTCGTGTCCATCGCCGACAAGTACGTGGCGGCCGGGCAGACCCCCTTCGCCGTCGGCGGCAAGGACTCGTGGACACTGACCGACTGGTTCGAGAACATCTACGTGCGGACGGCCGGTCCCGACAAGTACAGCGAGCTGTTTGGCGGCACGCTGCCGTTCACCGATCAGACAGTCAAGGACGCCATGAAGCGGATGGCCGATCTGATCGCCGTGGACAAGTACGTCGCCGGCGGCCGCCAAGGCGTCCTGGGGACCGGTTTCGTCGACGGCATCGCGCGTGTGTTCGGTACGAGCGCCGACGCCGAGATGTATTACGAAGGCGGGTTCGTCGGCGGGATCGCACTGGGCGACGTCAACCCGGCGCTCAAGCCGGTCGAAGACATCGCATTCTTCACCTTCCCGCAGATCAACCCGGCCGAAGGCACGCCGCTCATCGGTGGCGGAGACCTCGCGGTCGCTTTCGTGGATAACGACCTGGTGCGACAGTTCATGGTCTATCTCTCGGGCAAGGAGTCGGCAGATATCTGGGCGTCCACCGGGACGATCTCCCCGAACAAGAACACCGACACGAGTAAGTACCAGACGCCCCTCGCGGTCGAAGAGGCCAAGCAGGTCGCCGGCGCGGAGGTCTTCCGTTTCGACGGCTCCGATCTCCTGCCGGGTACGCTCGGCGAGCAGTGGGGCACGACGCTACAGGGCGTCATCGAGAACCCCGACGACATCGACAACCTCCTGAGCGACTTCGAGGAGCTGGCCAAGGCCGACTTCGGTCGCTGAGGCGACGCAGCCTGTCTTACGCTCGAGCCCGGCGTCACCGCGACGCCGGGCTCGACCCATCCGCACCCCGGACGGAGGCCATGCGCAGACTAGAACGCCGCATTCAAGGCCTCGCGTTCACGGCACCGGCGCTCGTGCTGATGACCGTGTTCCTGGTGGCCCCCATGCTGTTCACCATCCGGCTCAGCTTGGATACCGGTCGCGGCTTCAAGCTTCGGGAGTTCGTCGGGCTGGACAACTTCGTCCGGCTCCTGACCCGTGACCGGCTTTTCCTGGATCTCTCGGACTTCCCCCCGTCCGGCGCCGTTATCAACAACATCCTGTGGATCTTCTTGTACGTCGGCCTGTGCGTCGGCCTCGGGCTGTTGGTCGCGGTCCTCGCTGACCGGGTGCGCTACGAGTCGATCATCAAGTCCATCGTTTTCCTGCCCCAGGCTATCTCGGCCACCGCCGTCGGCATCATCTGGCTCCTGATCTACGCCCCCAACGAGCGGATCGGCCTGCTGAACGCCGGCCTGGGCGCCGTAGGCGTGGACGCCGTTTCGTGGATCGGCAGCCGCGACACGGTCAACTACGCGATCATCATGGCCGCCGTGTGGGCCGGCACTGGACTCGCCGTCGTCGTCTTCTCGGCGGCCATCAAGGGCATTCCGATCGACATCATCGAGGCAGCGCGCGTCGATGGGGCAGGCCCGTTCCAGACGTTCCGCAACATCACGCTGCCGCTGATCAGCCTGCCGGTCTCGGTCATCACCATCACGTTGGTGGTCGGCGTGATCAAGGTCTTCGACATCGTCTACATCATGAGCCGGGGTGGCCCGAACGGCGCGAGCCGCCTGATCGCGTACTCGTTCTACGAGGAAACCTTCCAGGCT
>JBKJXL010000314.1:0-2898 GCA_046716225.1 Candidatus Limnocylindrales bacterium
CCTCGATCCTCGCGGTGACCAGCGCCTGAGGGGGCGCCGGGAGCAGCCGATCGTAGATCGGCAGCGCCGGCGCGGCCTCAGGGGTGGGGTTCGACGATCGGCTCGTCATGGTGGGATGCTTGTCCCCTGCCGCCAGTGCGCGGCCCCTGAGCCGCGGCATCAGCCGTCGGTTACGGCTCGTCGAGCTCGTCGGGCTCGTCCTCGAACGCTTCGTCCGTCGTCGCCTCGGGCGGCAGGACGCGGTCGAGGTCCTCGATCTCGTCGTCTTCCTCGTCATCCTCGAGGTCCTCTTCGAGCTCCATCTCCTCGCGGACGAGGGTGCCTTTGGTGTAGGGTCGCAGGTCCGTGAGCTTGGCGGCGGTCGGGAAGCTGACCTTGCCGTAGTTGCGCGGATCCTGGAAGACCTCGCGGATGATGATCCGGACGTCCTTGTCGCCGAGGGACGTGACCCCGGCGGAGTACTTGTTGCCGTCCGCGATGAGCTTGAGCAGGCGGGCGGCGACGCGCGGCTCGACGACGCCGATGCGCATCCCGTTGCTGTGGGCGATCAGGCGGTTGCCGTCCGGCGTGAGCTCGACCGCGTCGCCCGGGTTGACCTGGGCGAGCTGGCGCGGATCAGGCAGGTCCGTCAGGAAGGCGAACCCGGTCTTGCCCGTCTCCTCGACGAAGATGCCGACCGGAGCCTTGGATCCCGCCTGCGCCGGGACCGTCTTGTCGCCCGCGGCGACGATGAGCATCTTGAGCCGATCGATATTGCGCTCGGCGATCCGGCTCGTCGGATCCAGCGCGAGGGCGGTCTGGTAGTGCTCCCGCGCCGCACCCAGTTCACCCATCTCCCAGAGGGACTTGGCGAGGCGGTTCTCGGCCTCGGCATCCGGGCCCAGCTCCAGCAGCTTGCGGTTCGTGGCGGCGGCATCGGGCCACTCGGCGGCCGTGGCCTGCGCGATCGCCTGGTCCGCCAGCTGGCGCTTCTGGCGGGTCAGGTTCACGGGGCTCTGCGGGTTGGTCTCGACGTCGGGGAAGGTCACGAGTGGGCGGTCCTTTCGGGAGGTCCGGATGCCGCAAGGGTGCAGCGGTGGTGCAGCGGTGTGGGCGGGTTCGGTCGCGGCGCGCGGGCGTCCATGCACACGGCGCGGGCTAGTCTTGTAGCACCGGACGGGTCGAATCGTCAAACGGGCGAGGGGGGATGGGGCCGGTCGCGGCCGCTCAGCCTCGGAGCAGCAGGTTCCAGGCGATGACCCCCAGGCCAAGAACGGCGAGGAGCCCGGTCTGCCACAACCACGCGCGGTCGCGACGACGGGACGGGGCGGCGCCGGCGAAGGCGTCCCACAGGTAGAACAGGAGCGTCAGCAGGGCGGGGCCGATGAGCCGCGGGATCTCCATCGCCCGCAGCGCGGCGGCGCCGATCGCGATCGCGACGGCGTACGTCAGCGCGCTCCACATCGCGTCGCGCAGGTTGGCGACACGTAGCGACGCCGCTCGATAGCCCAGCAGGAACGCGACGATGGCATCCGCGCCGGCGAGGACAAGGAGGTTCGTCTCGGGCAGGGCGCCGGCGGCGGTGGGCTGGACGAGGCCGCCCGGCACCATCGCCGCAACGCCCGTGAACGCGAGGAAGCCGACCAGCAGGATCGTCACGAGCACGGCCGTGCGATCGTCCGCGGTCAGGCCTTCGGGTGCCGCGTTGATCCGGGCCTCGAGCGCGAGCGTCCGGCCGACCAGCAGCCAGGTGATGAGCAGCGCCGGAGCCAGCCACAGCCCGAACGGCACGAGGCGGATCGCGCCGAGACAGGCGACCGCCGCGACAGCGGGCAGGATGAGCGACTCGATCGGGACACCCATCGCGGCCTCGGCCGGTGGAGCCTCGTCGGCGAGGACCTGCAGCGTCGCAAGCAGCACGGCCCCGAGGAGGAAGATCGCGACGGCCCACACCGCCGGTGGCTCCAGGAGTCGCGAAAGGCCGACGATGACGACGGCCGCGATGGCCAGGTCGCGCCGGGCCAGTCGAAGTTCCATCGGCGCGATGGTACGCGAGACCGTCACGCGCGCACCGGCTTGCCGGCTACCCAGGCGAGCAGATCGGCGCGCGACCGGGTGTTGAGCACGTGTGCCGGTTCCACCCATGCACGCCGCGCCTGGCTGACGCCCCAGGTCACGAAGTCGAGCTCATCGGTGTGATGGGCGTCGGAGTCGATCGAGAGCAGGCAACCCATCCCCACGGCGCGTCGTGCCCGATCGACCGCGAGGTCCAGCCGCGGCGGCGAGCCGTTCATCTCCAGCGCCGTGCCGGTCCGGGCGGCCTCGGCGAACACCGTGTCCCAGTCCAGGTCCAGGTCGTCGCGCTGTCCGATCTTGCGACCGGACGGGTGAGCGATGACGTCCACGTGCGGGCTGCGGATCCCGTTAAGCGTCCGCGCGGTCAGTTCGGCGCGGGACTGGCGACGGGCGACGTGGACGGACGCGACGACGAGATCGAATCGCTCCAGCAGCTCGTCCTCGTAGTCGAGCGCGCCGTCCGCCCGGATCTCCAGTTCACAGCCGTGCAGCAGGCGGAATCCCTCGGGCGGTGTCTCGGGCGGGGCCGTCCCGTCGGCCTCTTCGGCCTCGAACCGGGCGTTCAGGCCGGCGATGATCTCGCGCTGCTGCTCCACCCGGTCGGGCGCGAGACCACGGGCGATCGCGAGCGACTGCGAGTGGTCGGTCAGGACCTGGTAGGCGTAGCCGCGGCGCCTGGCGGCCTCGGCCATGACCTCGATCGGGAACGCGCCGTCCGACCACTCGGAATGGCTGTGCAGGTCGCCGCGCAGGTCGGCCAGCGCGATCAGCTGTGGCAGCGTACCGGCCAGGGCGGCCTCGACCTCGCCGGCGTCCTCGCGCAGCTCCGGCTCGATGAACGGG
>JBKJXL010000315.1:0-2605 GCA_046716225.1 Candidatus Limnocylindrales bacterium
ATGCTGATGATCGTCCTGAAGCGGATCTTCGGAACCCGAATCAGCCTGCGCGCCGAGCAGGCGACGTATATGGTCGGGTTCGTCTTCCTGTTCGCGTTCCTGATCTGGGTGACGGGGTACGACATCATCCGCAGCCTTGGTGGCGGCGGGACGTGACCTCGCCCGACACGCTGCGCCCACGCCGGCGGGCGACGGTCAGCGTGGACGTCGGGGGTGTGCTTGTCGGCAGCGCCCACCCGGTCGTGGTCCAGTCCATGACGAACACCGACACCGCGGATCCGGACGGGACCGCGATCCAGGTCGCATGTCTGGCGCATGCCGGTTCGCAGCTCGTTCGCGTCACGGTCAACACCGATGAGGCCGCGGCCGCGGTCCCCGAGATGGTCCGCAAGGTCCGCGGGCTTGGGGTGGACGTCCCGATCGTGGGGGACTTCCACTACAACGGCCACAAGTTGCTGGTCGACCACCCGGCGATGGCCGCCGCGCTCGCCAAGTACCGGATCAACCCTGGCAACGTCGGGGCCAAGCGCCACGACGAGCACTTCGCGACGATCGTCAAGGTGGCGATCGACAACGACAAGCCGGTCCGGATCGGCGTCAACTGGGGTTCGCTCGATCAGGCGATCCTCACCGAGTTGATGGACATCAACGCAGCGCTGGCCGAGCCTCGCGACGCCCGCGACGTGATGATCGACGCGATGCTGGAGTCGGCGCTTCGGTCGGCCGAGCTGGCAGAGCAGACCGGTATGCGACACGACCGGATCATCATCTCAGCCAAGGTGTCGGGCGTCCGTGACCTCGTCGATGTGTACCGGCTCCTGGCGGCGCGCTGCGACTACCCGCTTCACCTGGGCCTGACCGAGGCCGGGATGGGGGACAAGGGGATCATCGCCTCCACGGCCGGCCTGGCCATCCTGCTCAACGAGGGCATCGGGGACACGATCCGGGTGTCGCTGACACCGGAGCCGGGCGCGCCACGCGAGCGTGAGGTCGAAGTCGCCCAGCAGGTGCTCCAGTCGATGGGCCTGCGATCGTTCCTGCCCCAGGTCAGTGCGTGTCCCGGTTGCGGCCGGACGACGTCCACGTTCTTCCAGGAGATGGCCCAGCAGATCCAGGGCTACGTCAAGGACCAGATGCCGATCTGGCGCGAGACCCACCCAGGTGCGGAGGAACTGCGCGTGGCCGTGATGGGCTGCGTCGTCAACGGACCGGGCGAGTCGAAGCACGCCGACATCGGGATCAGCCTCCCCGGCACCTTCGAAGAGCCGGTCGCACCCGTCTTCATCGACGGCCAGCTCGATCGCACCCTCCGTGGCGACGGCCTGGTGGCCGAGTTCATCGAGATCCTGGACGACTACGTGGCCCGCCGCTATCCGACCCCGGCCGCGACGGTTTGAAGCCGTCGATCATCGCCGGCCTCGCGTGGACCAGTGTGGTGATCGCCCTGATGCTGTTCGGGGCTGGCGACACCCATCTGCTGAGTTGCATGAGCCTGGTGGGGCGATCCGCTGCCTGCGAGGCCGGGCAGGCAGCCATCAACCAGGCGCTCTGGGAGTACCGGACCCTCCCGATCATCGTCGCCTTGGTGTCCGGGTATGCGGGCATCCTCGCCGTGTGGTTGATCCGCCGACGCGATCGCTCGTCGTGATCTCAGGCGCGGCTGGACCATCTGCTCAGAACCGGTGAATCCAGCACGGGTGGCCCGATGGCAGCCTGGATCCCGCCCAGATCGAGGCGCAGAGCCCGAATTGGTGCATGAAACGCGCAGGATCGTGTTGCGCTTCGCGCTGAGAACCTGAACAGCGACCCACCCGACACATCGACTGCCAGGATCTCGGGCTCTGAGCAGACATCGCCCATCGATCCCGCGACCCGAGCGCCGTTGGATCGTCCGCGCATCCGAGTGTGTATCCGCCACAACCGAATGGCGCCGCCTCGGCTCAGGATGCGGCGGCGATCTCCTCAGCCAGAGCACCGACGCCGTGCTCGTCGCAGGCGACCAGCTCAGGGGCGATGGCCGCATCGATGGCCTCGATGATCGCCGCGCCGTCCTTCCACAGGGGAGCACTGACCGCCACCCGGAACCCATCTCGACCAAAGAGCTCGCGCCGCGGCGTCGCGTCGTGGGTGACGGCCACGCAATCGCGGTAGCGGACCGTCACCTGCTCGCCGGGCCCGACTCGCATCGTGATGCCATCCGGCCCGACGATGAGGCGCGCTTTCGGCTTGCGGCCGGGCAGGAAGAAGCCGGCTGGGCCGTGCTCGCGACCCTGGACGGCCTCGACGGACCAGGCCGGGTATGGCGCGGCTCGCTCCACGGGGAGCGGGGTCCCGCCGGCGACGACCAGCAGCGTCCCAAGTGACTCGCGCAAGAGCGCGGCCGCGCCCTCCGGCCGCACGCCGACGCGACCATCCAGGATCGCCTGTGCAGAGCGCGGCTCTTCGCCGAACAGGATGTCGACCACGGCCACGTCGAGGAACCCCAGCGTTGCGTCTCGGTCTTCGAACTGGCGCTCGAACCCGTTCGTCTCGACCGCCAGTTCCTCCCTGGTCGGCCCATCCGCGGCCAGCTCGTCGAGAACGGCCAGGAGCGCGTCACGCACGA
>JBKJXL010000316.1:0-7873 GCA_046716225.1 Candidatus Limnocylindrales bacterium
CCGGGCGCGCTTTTCGAACGAGTGAGAGTGGATCTGGCGCGGAACCCGCCGTTTGTGCAGTCTGGTTCGCAGTCCACGAGGGACTCATCGCCGATCCGCGCCTGATAGGCGCGGGCGGCGGCACTAAAGATCCTTGGGGTGACAGGAGCAGGCGCCGCACTCTCAGTCATTGGGATAACAGGCGAGCCGCGGCTTCCCGCACGGATCCATAGGGCAGCTCAGACCTTCGACCATCAGATCTGGTCCGGATCAACCAGTCCTTCCGTCGACTGAGCGGATCGATAAGCACCAGGGATCGACCTGACAAGACCGACCCGCCGCCACCGAGCCAGCGCAGCGCCTCAGCCGCCCGACCGGGAAAGGCCGCGTCGAACAAAGCGCGGTTCGCGTGGATCATCGCGTCGGCTTCCGCTGTTGCCAGGACGGCGAGCCAGGTCATGATGCAGGCGGGCCGCCAACCGGTCCTCCGCGCAACGTCGAGCGCCGACCGCTCATACCACGCAACTTGGCGCTCGAGCGCGCCAAGGTCGTCGATCCGGGTCTTCACCTCGATGATAAGCATGGTCGCTCGCTCGGCTTCATACGCGAGCAGATCGATCCAACCGTGCGACCGCGCATGGACGATCTCGACCTCCCGTGCCGTCTCGAACCCCGCGTGTCGCAGCCGTCGATCGACGTAGGCGGAACATCGGGCGTGGGTGATGTCCCTGACATTCTGGTCGGAGTGGATGATCGGCGGCTGGAGTCGCCATCCAGCGTCAAGGTCGAGGGCCCCCGCGACCCTCGACACCACGTCAAGCGTCGGATTCGCTCGCCCCGTCTCGATGGCCGCGATGTAGCCCCGCGTGAGGCCGGCCCGGGATGCCAGCGCGTCCTGCGTCAACCGCTGGCTCACGCGATGGTGTCGACACCACACGCCGAAGGCCGAGCGAAGAGTAGGCATACCCTGAGTGGACCACACGGCACTTACTTCGGGGTTGTCAGGTGCTCACCCGGTCGCCGCTGCGCCTATCAGGCGCGGATCTGCGATGAGTCCCTCGTGGACGGCGAACCAGACTGCACGAACGGCGGGTTCCGCGCCAGATCCACGCTCACTCGTTCGAAAAGCGCGCCCGGTGGTAACGCGGGCCCATGGCGAGGGAGATGTGCGCCCGGCGGTGGCGCCTGGTGTGCGCTTGGATGCCAGCCCGTGTCCCGGGGTCGGGCGGGCCCGAAGTCAGAGTCGCGGTTGCTTCGCGAGGGTCTCGCCGAAGATCTCGACGGCCTCGGCGATCTCGGCAGCCGTGACGTCGATGGGCGGCAGCCAGCGCACGACCTCGTGCGACCGCCCGCACGTGAGCACGAGCAGACCGGCATCGGCGCAGGCGGCACTCAGCTTGTCGGGGAGCAGCCCGTCCGGCTCGCGGGTCGCGCGGTCGCGGACGAATTCCACGCCGACCATGATCCCCGGACCGCGGATATCGCCGATGCGGTCGTCCTCGGCGGCGATCCGCGCCAGTCCGGCGGTCAGTTCGGCACCACGCGCCACGACATTCTCGAGGAGCCGCTCCTCCCGGAACGTCGCCAGCACGGCCAGACCGGCCGCGCACGCGACCGGATTCCCGCCGAATGTGGAACCGTGGGCGCCGCGCCCCCATCGTTCTTGCGTCTCGCGTGAGGAGACGATGGCCGACAGCGGAAGGCCGTTGGCGATGGCCTTGGCGACGCACACGACATCCGGGACGATCCCGGCGTGCTCGAAGGCCCACATCTTGCCGGTCCGGCCGTAGCCGCTCTGGACCTCGTCGGCCATGAGCAGGATCCCGTGTTCATCACACAGCGCCCGCAGACCCCGCAGGAACGCGGCGGGCGCCGGCGTGAAGCCACCCTCGCCCTGGACCGGCTCGATCAGGATGGCCGCGACCATGCTGGGTGCGATGACGGTGGAGAGCAGCGAATGCAGCGCCGCCATGGACGCCTCGCTGGCCGCCGCCTCATCGCCATCGAACTCGCCGTAGGCCTCCGGGAACGGCGTGAAGTGGACCCCCGGGAGCAGGGGCTCGTAGCCCGTCCGGTAGTTGAGGTTGGAGGTCGTGACGCTCGTCGCGCCGAACGTCCGCCCGTGGAAGCCGCCGCGGAAGGCGATGATCCCCGGGCGCCCGGTGACCCGACGAGCCAGTTTCAGCGCCCCGTCGATCGCCTCCGAGCCGGAGTTCAGGAAGAACACCGAGTCGAGCGGATCCGGGAACGTTGCCGCGAGCTCCGTGGCCAGGCGCGAGATCGGCTCCGTGAACCCGAGCGCGGAGACGGGTCCGATGAGCTTGTCGACCTGGGCGTGGATCGCGGCCGTCACCTTCGGGTGGGCATGTCCCAGCGCGGTCACGGCGATCCCGTTGGCGAAGTCGAGGTAGGCGTTGCCGTCCGTGTCGTACAGGCGATGGCCTGTGCCGTGGCTCCACTCGCGCTGGAAGTAGCGGCCGAGGACGGGCGTCAGGTTGGGGGCGGAGTCCATGGCCCGAGTGTATCGGGTCGGCCGCCCGCGCTCGGGTCGGCCTCCGCGCCCGGGTCCGACGCCTACAATCCGGTCAAACCGCCTGACGTGGAGGACCCGTGGTCGAATTCGCGCTGACCGATGAGAACAAGCTTGTCCGCGAGAGCGTTCGCGCGTTCGCCGAGACGGAGATCGTCCCGTTCATCCGCGAGTGGGACGAGAAGGGCGAGGTCCACCGCGAGCTGTTTGCCAGGATGGGCGAGCTGGGCTTCCTGGGTGCGCCGATCCCGGAGGCCTATGGCGGCGCCGGGATGGACTACACCAGCTTTGCGATCCTGTGCGAGGAGCTGGAGCGTGCCGATACCGCGTTTCGCGTCGTCCAGAGCGTGCACGTAGGCCTCAACTCGCTCGCGCTCCTCCAATGGGGGACCGAGGAACAGCGCCAGCGCTGGCTCGTCCCGCAGGCGCGTGGCGAGAAGCTGGCCACGTTCGGGCTCACCGAGCCCGGCGTCGGGACCGATGCCGGCGCCCTGCAGACCACCGCGCGCCGCCACGGTGACGCCTACCGGCTGAACGGCCAGAAGATCTGGATCTCCCTCGCGGACCTGGCGGACCACTTGCTGGTCTTCGCGTCGGTCGATCGTTCGAAGAAGCACCGTGGCGTGACCGCATTCATGCTCGAGCGCGGGATGGCCGGCCTCACGACGGGCACGCTCCACGGCAAGCTCGGCATCCGGGCCGGCAACACGGGCCTCATCAACCTGGACGACGTCCCGGTTCCCGTCGAGAACCGGATCGGTCAGGAGGGCGAAGGGTTCCTCGTCGCGATGAGCGCCATCGACCAGGGCCGCTTCACGGTGGCGGCGGGCGCGGTCGGCCTCGCCCAGGCTTGCCTCGATGCCAGCGTCAAGTATGCCCACGAGCGCAAGACGTTCGGCCAGGAGATCGGCGAGCACCAGCTCGTCAAGCAGATGATCGCCAAGATGGCGGCCGGCACGGAGATCGGCCGGCTGCTCGTGTGGCGGGCTGCCTGGCTCAAGAACCAGGGTCTGCGCAACACGCGCGAGACGAGCCTGGCCAAGTGGCACGCGACCGAGCACTCGGTGCAGGCCGCGCTCGACGCGATCCAGATCCACGGGGCGAACGGCTACAGCAACGAATTCCCGGTGGAGCGCTACCTGCGCAACTCGAAGGCCGCGGTCATCTACGAGGGCACCAGCCAGCTCCACACGCTCATCCAGGCCGACTACGCCATGGGCTACCGCGAGGACAAGGCGCTCCGTTGCGAGCCGTGGCCGGCCCAGGGCTGGGAGCGTCCGACCGCGTGACGGCGTCCGCGCCGACGCCCAGCGCCGGGCCCTGGACGGAGCGCGAACTCGCGACCCTCGCTTCTCTGGCCGAGACGTTCGTCAGCGGCGATGGGGTGCGTCGGGCCGATCTTGCCGCCGAGGCGTTCACCCGCGCCGCGGATCCGGAGCAAGTGGCGCAGATCCGCCTGGTCCTGGCTCTGATCGAACGGCCGATCGTGAACCTCGCCCTCGGAGGTGGCCCGCGTGCCCTGCGTGACATGACCCCGGAGGCGCGCGAGCGATACCTTCTGCGTTGGGCGGGTTCGCGCCTGGGGCTCCGGCGCTCGGCGTTCGGGGCCTTTCGCAAGCTGATGACGTTCCTCGCCTATGCCGATCCCGGGGTCGACGGCCGCAACCCGCGGCACGCCACGATCGGCTACGAGACGGACCCGCGACCCGTCGCCCTGGACCCGACGCCGATCGTCCCGACGCGTCTGCCGTTCGACGTCGGGGCGCCCGACGACCCGATGGTCCTCGAAGCGGACGCCGTCGTGGTCGGGTCCGGCGCTGGTGGTGGCGTCGCGGCTGCGGGCCTCGCCGCCGCGGGCCGATCCGTCATCGTCCTCGAGGCCGGGCCCTTCGTCGACGAGCGGACGATGCCCACCAACGAGCTGGACGCGTTCTCGGACCTGTATCTCAACCACGGCCTGCTCGCGACGTGGGACGGGGCGATCACGATGCTGTCCGGGAGCGGCGTGGGCGGCGGCACGTTGGTCAACTGGACGACGAGCATCGTGGCCTCGGAGCGGGTCCGCACGGAGTGGGCGAGCGGTCACGGACTCCAGGGTGTCACCGGGCCGGCGTGGGACGCCGACGTGGCGACCGTCGAATCCGAGCTCTCGGTGGCCGCGGCGACCGTCACCCCGCCAAAGGACGAGATCATCCTGCGTGGGGCGGCGGCACTCGGCTGGGATTCGGCACCCACACGCCGGAACGCCGCCGACTGCGGTGCGTGCGGCAGCTGTCCGTTCGGATGCACTCGTGGCGCCAAGCAGTCCGGGATCCGGGTCCACCTGGCGCAGGCCCACGCAGCGGGTGCGCGCATCGTCCCGCGGGTCCGCGTCCTCCGGGTGTTGCTCGAGGGCGGACGCGCCGTCGGCGTGGAGGGCAATGCGCTCGTCACGGATCCGGCGACCGGTCGGCCCGTGGACCGGGACGGTCGACCTGGTCCGCCACTGACGCGGCGCGTCGTCGTGCGAGCGCCGATCGTCGTCCTGTCCGCCGGCGCACTGCGCACGCCGGGGATCCTGCAGGCGAGCGGCCTTGGCCACCCGTCGATCGGCCGTCATCTGCGGCTGCATCCGGTCGCCGTCGTCGCGGGTCGCTTCGCTGAGCCGGTCGACATGTGGCGCGGCACGATGCAGGCTGCACGGTCGCTCGAATTCGGTGACGCCGCCGACGGACGCAACGGTTACGTCCTGGAAGCTGCACCGGGTCACCCGGGCCTCCTGGCGCTGGCCCTGCCGGGGGAGGGCCGCGACGCGCATGCCGACACGATGCGGATGGCGCGCTACCTGTCGCCATTCATCGCGGTGACCCGCGACGGCGGTGAGGGCCGGACGACCCTGACGAAGGCGGGACGGGTCCGGATCGACTACCGCCTGGATGCGACCGGCGTGGCGACCCTTCGACACGCCCTTGTCTCCATGGCCCGCATGGCCCGTGCCGCCGGATCGAGCGAGATGGTCGCCGCCGGGACGCCGCCGGCGTGGTTCGGGCGCGACGGCGCCTCCTTCGAGGCCTTCGAGAGGCGGCTGGCGAGCTTCGACTTCAGCCCGAATCGGGGAGCCGTGTTCTCGGCGCACCAGATGGGCTCGGTCCGGATGGGCTCGGATCCGACGACCCATCCGTGCGACATCTACGGTCGGGTCCGGGCGGACATGTGGAGCGGCGACCCCGTCATCAAGGGACTCTACGTCGCGGACGGTTCGCTGTTCCCGACGGGGGTCGGCGTCAATCCGATGATCACGATCATGGCGCTCGCACGGCAGGTGATGCGGACGGTCCTGTGGGAGTCGTGATGGCCGGCGCCGCCGTTCGTGGGACCGGTCGCTGGAGTCGACCGCGGGCCGTGACAATGAGCGCGACGGCCAGGATGATCACCGCGCCGGCGATCATCGTTCGCCCATCGATGGGTTCCTGGAGCACGATCCAGCCCAGGATGACGGCGACGATGGGGTTGACGTAGGCATACGTCGAGATGAGCGGCAGTGGAGCGACGCCAAGCAGCCAGCTGTAGGTCGTGTAGGCGATGAGGCTGCCGACGATCGTCAGATAGGCGAAGGCCAGGAACGAGTCTCGCGAGACGGCGGCGGGATCGAACGCCTGCCACTCGCCGGTCGCGAGGCCCATCAGCGCGAGGACGCCGCCGCCGGTGACCATCTGCGCGCCGGTCGAGACGAGCGGCCGGTTCGGCAACACGGCGCGATGCGACGCGAACAGGGAACCGATGGCCCAGGCGACCGGCGAGAGGAGGATGGCTGCGACACCCGCCGGATCCAGCGCCCCGGCCTCACCGAGCGCGGAAGGCCCGACGAGGATCGCGACGCCGGCGAACCCGATGAGGATGCCCGCGACGGCCAGGCGCGGCAGCCGCTCGCCGAGGAAGATGCCACCCAGGACGGCGACCCAGACCGGCATCGTGGCGATGATGAGTGCGGCGATCCCCGACGGGATGGTCTGCTCGCCCCACGCCACGAGACCCATCCCGCCACCCAGCAATAGCGCGCCGACGACGGTCGAGTCGCGCCACTCGCGCCGCGTCGGCCAGGCGAACGAGCGGCCGTCGCGCAGCATCGACCAGCCGAGCAGGACCGCCCCCGCGAGGCCGAATCGGATGGCGGCCATGACGAACGGCGGGAAGGTGTCCACGGCGATCGCGATCGCGAGGTAGGTCGAGCCCCAGACCGTATAGAGCACGAGCATCCCCGCCCAGATCATGGGCGGACCCGGGCGTGGGTCAGGGGCGGTTGGCATAGTGTGCTGGTCCAAGCAGGAAGTCTACGATGGCGGGGGCTTGATGTCCACGGCATCGCGCCGTCCCGGATCAGGCGGCGGCGGGTGCCGCTCCGGAGGTCGGGCGGCATGCGCGGCACGCCCGATACCCCGCGCTGACCGCTCCGGCCAGCGAGCGGAACGAGACCTGGTGCCGCGCCGTGATCCGCTTCGCGTTGTGGCACGTCGGCAGGCACACGATGTGGGTGGTATCCGAGCCCACATACCGGATGCCGGTCCGGGCGAGTTCCTCCAGGCCGTCGGGATCGAGCCCTTCGGACGAGAGGATCGCCCGCTTGTTGGTCGGTCCGCCCAGCGAGTACTGCCCGATCGAGCCGTCCGTCCGGACGACTCGATGGCACGGCACGATGATCGGCACCGGGTTGTGGCCAAGGGCCGTGCCTACCGCGCGAACGGCCTTCGGTCGGCCGATCTCGGCCGCGATCCAACCGTATGGACGAACCTCGCCTGGCGGGATCTCGAGCGCCTTGGCCCAGACATCCCGCTCGAAGTCCGTGTGACCGCGCAGGTCCAGGTCGATCCGGACGCGGCGATCTCCACCGAGCCGGCGGTCGATGGCGGCCCGCAGGCTCGCCGGGAGCTCGGCCGGATACGCGCGTCGTCCGGTGCGGGCGGTGTGCTCGGCCTCGAACGTCACGTCGTCGCGGGCAGCGTCCACGGTGGACACGCCCAGCCCGTTCCAGGCGATGAAGAGCGCCCCGATCGGTGAGTCCACGCGGTCGAACGCGTCGGCCAGGCCCAACTCGACGAGGACGCCGGGTGCCAGGCTGTCTGGCGCGGCGGTCATCAGGCTCGGGAGCTCCAGTTCGAGGGTTTCATCGTCGATGGTCATGCCGTCATCTCCTCGGGATGCAGTCGCTCCGCCGCCTCGTAGGCCGCCCGCAGCTGGGCCAGGCCGCGGTGGACCTGGGCCTTGACGGTGCCCTCGGGCTTGCCGAGCGCGATGGCGAGATCTGGATAGGACAGGCCGTCGACGTGGCGGAGGACGACCGCCTCTCGATGCGACCGGGGCAGGGTCAGCAACAGGTCAGCCCAGGCC
>JBKJXL010000317.1:0-7630 GCA_046716225.1 Candidatus Limnocylindrales bacterium
CCTCGTCAACATCGATTGCGGCAGCTATACGCCGGCGGGCGTCGACGAGGTCGGCGCGTGGACCGGTCGGTTCCTGGAGGGCCTCGGGGCCACGGTCGAGCATCGACCGGATCCGGAAGGGCGCTACGGGTCCACGGTCGTCGGCACGTTCGAGGGCCGCGTCGGCGCGCCCCGGGTCCTCCTGATCGGCCACATGGACACGGTGTTCGATCCCGGGACCGCGGCGTCGAGGCCCTTCCGCATCGAGGACGGCGTCGCCTACGGCCCCGGCGTGACGGACATGAAGTCGGGACTGCTGGCCGGGCTGTATGCGATCAAGGCGCTCGTGGGTGAACTGGGCGGCGTCCCGTTCGAGCGGCTGACGTTCATCGCCAACCCGGACGAGGAGATCGGCTCGGCCTCGTCGACGCCCCACATCCGGGCCGCCGCCGAGCATGTCGACGCCTGTTTTGTGCTCGAGTGCGCTCGGGCGAACGGCGACATCGTGTCCGCCCGCAAGGGGATGATGGACACGCGGATCACGGTCACCGGACGAGCCGCCCACGCCGGCGTGGAGCCCGAGAAGGGCCGCAGCGCGATCCTGGAGGCGAGCCGCATCGTCCGCGACATCCACGCCCTCAACGGCCGCTGGCCGGCCGTGACGTTCAACGTCGGCGTGATCGCCGGTGGGATGCGCCCGAATGTCGTCGCCGAGCGGTGCCACCTCGAGGTCGACATCCGGGCCACGACGGCGGAGGGGCTCGACATCGCCGAGGCCGCCGTCCAGCAGGTGCTCGATGCGACCGAGGTCCCCGACACCACCGTCGACGTCCACGTCATGCATGGCTGGCGGCCGATGGAGAAGCTCGCGCGCAGTGGGCGACTCGTCGAACACGCCCAGGCCGTGGCCGGCCGGCTCGGGTTCGAGGTCCACGACACCGCCACCGGTGGCGCGTCGGACGCGAACACGACGTCCGGCATGGGCATCCCGTCGCTGGACGGACTCGGGCCGGTCGGCGGCAACGACCACGCGCCGACGGAATACCTGGATGTGGACTCGATCGTGCCGCGGACCGCGATGCTCGCCGGTCTGTTGCTGGCCGTCGCTCGCGACCCGGAGGTCCTCGCCTGGCGAAGCGGCCCCGCATGACGGCGGATCCGGCGCCTGCGGCCGCGCGGCGCCTCATCTCGTCGGGCGGCCCGTACGAGGGCGTCGGCGGCTACAGCCGGGCGGTCGCCATCGGCGACGCGTGCTGGGTCGCGGGCACCACGGATCTGGGATCGGACGGGGTCTCGGCGCATCCCGGCGATGCCGGCGCCCAGGCGCGGGCGACCCTCGAGATCATCGGACGGGCGCTGGCGGACGGCGGCTTCCGCTTGGGTGACGTCGTCCGGACACGCATGTTCATCACGGACGTGGGCGACGCCGCGGCGGTCATCGCGGTCCACGGCGACGTCTTCGCCGACATCCGGCCCGCCGCCACCCTCGTCGTCATCAACGCCCTGATCCACCCGAGCCTGCTGGTCGAGATCGAAGCCGAGGCCCACCGAGCCGAGTAGGTGAGCCGGCCAGACGAGCCGGCCATACGAGCCGGCCAGACGAGCCAGGCGTGGTCTGGGTGTGGTCCGCGCGCGCGGTCCGCGCGCACTGGGGACCTGTCAGGTCCCCGATCCGCACGAGTCCCTCGCGGAACCGGCCCAGATTCGACGATCTGTGTCGGAACTGCACGAGGTCCACGCAGCTTCATCGCGATCGGGAACCTGCCAGGTGCCCGACCCGGCACCCGATCAGTCGAGCCCAACGGCCCGCGCGACGGCGACGATCGCCACGGCCCCGACGAGACCCACGAGCAGGTTGCCCTTGCGTACGACGACCGCCAGGCAGAAGAAGACACCCACCCACTCGATCCCGATGTGGAAGGACGGCATGCCGTCCTCGTTCGTGACCACCATCACAGCGACCGCGGCCAGCGTGGCCAGGACGGCCGGCCCGACGAGCTGCAGGTAGTCGGTCGCGATATGCGGGAGCCGCTCGAACCCGGGGACCACCAGTCCGATCGCGCGCGACGGATAGGTCACCGCGAACATCAGGATCGCCAGGATGACGATCTCCGTGTTCATGACGGGCGGTCCTGGTCGGTATCGGACGTGACGTCATGGGGCAGATCGGCCTCGCGATCGGCGGGCGGCTCGGCATGCGGCGACAGCGGAAAGGTGTATCGCTCGGCGGAGGTCGCGCTGCCGATCGGGGCGGTCTCGTGGGCGGCAGCCGCCGGCACCAGCAGCCCGACCGCCGGGCCCCCGAGGCCGCCGGCGATGATCCCGACGGCTGGGCTGACAGCCAGCGCCACCGGCACCCCGATGGCGACCGCGGCGGCGGCGGCCACCAGCTCGCGTCGACCGGTGATAAGGACCGCGGCCATCCCGATCATCGCTGCCGGAAAGATGACGTCGATGCCGAAGCGCGTCGGATCCGGGATCTGCCCGCCCAGGACGACCCCGGCCAGCGTGGCCAGGTTCCACGGGATGAACGTGAATGCGAGGGCCGAGATCCAGTAGGCGCGCTCGTCCGTCCGCCCGATCCGGCGGAAGTGGGCGATGGTCAGCGCGAAGTTCTCGTCAGTGAGGAAGTGGGCCATGACCGCGCGCCGCGTCACCGGCACGTCGCGCATCCACGGACGAAGCGCTGCCGAGTAGAGGAGGTGACGGGCGTTGAGGAGTCCGGTCAGCAGGATGATGCCGATCCAGGGCAGTCCGCCGACGACGTACCCGATCGCCGCGAACTGGGCGGCTCCGGCGAACGCGATCAGGCTCATCGCCATGGCATCGATGATCGAAAACCCGGCCTCGCGGGCTGATAGTCCGTAGACGAATCCGAAGCCGACGATCGAGACCGTGATCCCGACGGCGTCCGATACGAGACCGCGCCGGTCGATCGCGTCGTCCGGGGTGTTCAGCGTAGGAATGTCTTGGCGCAGGTCCCGTCGCACACGACGAAGACGGCGTGCAGATCGATGGCGTAGCCGGCGGTGTGGAGCAGGCCCGGGCAGCCCATCGTCGGGCACTTCCAGACCCACCAGCGCTCCTGGACGTCGACCGGCGATGCCTCGGTCGCGATGGTCGCGGCGAGACCGTCGCGCTCTGCCAGCAGGCGGGCCACCACCGCTGACCGGTTCGCTTCGGTCTCGCTGGAGTACGGGTAGTTCTGGCTGACGTTCGAGGTCACGATGGCCTCCCCGCTGGCGCGGATGACGACGCCGGTGGCGGCCTCGTGTGAGCGCAGCCTGCCACCGGCCGCCGGAGTATCGCATATGAAGGGGCCTCGACAGAACCCCTCCGGCGGACCCTTCGGCCGTCAGTACACCGCCGGCAGACCGGCGCTGCGTGGGTCCGTGGCCGCCGCCAGCGAGCCATCGGGGGCGGCCGGCCCGCCGTCCACGAGCTCGATCGCCTGTTCGTGCCCGAGTCGACTGTCGAATGGCGCAGTGAGCGCCACCGGATGGCCGAGCGCCTCCAGGGCGGGCGCGACTGATGCCTGGTGGCGCTGTTCCAGGCGAACCTCCATTGGCGGGCGGAAGTGGTCTGCCGGTTCCACGTACCAGCGCGGCGCCGCGACCGCGGTCCGCACATCCACGCCCCCGTCCACCGCGGCCGACACGAACTGCGCGTGGATCTGGGGCTGGGCGTCACCGCCCATGGATCCGGCGACGATCCACGGCCGCGACTCGCCGGCGCGGAACAGCATCCCGGGCAGCAGCGTGTGGAGGGTCCGCTTGCCCGGCTCGAGTACGTTCGGATGGTCGGGATCCAGGCTGAAATAACTGCCGCGGTTCTGGTAATGGATGCCGGTGGCCGGGTCCACGACGCCTGATCCGAAGCCGCCGTAGTTCGACTCGATCAGGCTCACCGCGTTGCCATCCCGGTCGACGGCGGCCAGGTAGACCGTGCCGCCGCCGCGCGGGTTGGTGGCGGGGGCCGGCAGGGCGGCGTGCCGTGGGTCGATCCGGGCGGCGAGCTCGGCGATGTGTTCCGCGCCAAGGAGAAGGCCCACAGGCACGTCGCGGAACGCCGGATCGGTCAGGAACGCATCACGATCCGCCATCGCCAGCTTCGAAGCCTCGATGCCCAGGTGGATCCAGGCCGGATCGGTGACGCCGTCCGGGCCGAACGTCGACGCCGGCGGTGGCTCGAACCGGTCGAGCACGGCCAGGATCTCCAAGGCGACCAGCCCGGAACTGTTCGGCGGGTGGGTCGTGACGCGGACGCCGCGATAGTCGGTCGAGATGGGGTCGCCCCATGAGCTCGCGTGGGCGCGCAGGTCGGCCGCCACGATCGGGCTGCCTGCCGCCGCCAGGCCGCGGGCCTGTCGCTCACCGAGGTCGCCATCGTAGAACGCGTCGATGCCCTCATCGGCGAGGGTCGCCAGCGTCGCCGCCAGGGCCGGAAGTCGAACCCGCTCGCCGGGCCGCCACGGCCGGCCGTTCGGGCGGTACACGGCCAGGAAGCCCGCGTCCGGCCCGATGTCGCGCACGACCAGCTTGGTCGTCGTCTCGACCGCCTCGATGAACCCGTCCCAGGCCGGGAACCCGTCGCGGGCCAGCTCGATGGCCGGGGCGAGGACGGTCTCGAGCGGCAGGCGCCCGTGGCGAGAGCGGGCGTCACCCCACGAGCGAACGGCGCCAGGGACCGTGATGCTTAGCGGCCCGCGCAGCGGGATCCGGTCCAGGCCGTTCGCCCGGAGCGCGGCGGCGTCGGCGGCCGCGGGCGCCCCGCCGGACCCATTGAGGGCCGACTGACGGCCCGTGGCTTCGTCCCAGATGAGCCAGAACGCGTCGCCACCGATCCCGCAGCTATTCGGCATGACCACGGCGAGTGCCGCGTTCGTCGCGATCGCGGCATCCACGGCGGACCCGCCCGCTCGCAGGATCGACAGTCCGGCAGCAGTCGCGAGGTGATGCGGCGCGACCACAGCGCCACGCGAGCCTCGAGCCAGCGGGATCGGTGTCCATGGCGCCCCCGTGATCGGGGCGGTCTGACTCATGAGGTGGCGTCCGCGGGCGGCGTCGCCGGTCCTCCCACGTCCGCGCCGAGGCCGCCACTATCCAGCTCGTGCTCCTGCTCACGCAACCTGGCGAGCGGGATGAGCGCGACGACGAGCAGGCCGGCGGTCGCGAGCAACATGCCGTCGATCCCGCGCAGGTCCGCTGCCACGCCGCCGATCAGCGCGCCGACGATCTGGCCGATGGCGAGGAAGACCGAGTAGAGGCCCATGATCGCGCCGCGGTCGCGCGGGAAGCGCTCCGAGATGTCGGCCAGCAGACCAAGGGCGGCCGGGGTCGCGCCGGCCAGGACGAACAGCCCGAACCCGGCGACGACGAGCCCGGCGATCGCGACTCCGATCGGCAGGCTGGCCGAGTGGTTGACCACGATCCCGGCGGCGACCAGCACGCCGCCCCCGGCGATCCCGTAGCCGATGATCGTCGTACGGCGCATCGCCTTGAAGCGGTTGCCCCAGTACAGCAGGCCGGCCCCGAAGACGAGCGCGATCGTGATGGCGGCGAGCGTGATCTCGTTGGCGGTGAAGCCGCCCATCATCACCTGGTCCGGGAAGGCCGGGTTCGCTCTGGCGAATTGGAACAGGGACTGGCTCATCCACAGCCCGATCGAGGCGTTGATGGCGATCCACGTCGGCGCCAGCAGCAGGACGTGCGAGGACCGGACGAGCTCCGGGTAGCGGCTGTATCCCACATGTTCGCCGGCGACCGCTTCGCGCTCACCGGTCGGGTCCTTCACGCCCAGCCAGTAGATCAGGAACGACACGCCGTACAGCACCGCATTCAGGTAGAACGCGGTGGGGCCGATCGTCTCGAACAGCTTGGGTGCCACGATGAAGCCGACACCGAGGCCGGCCAGCGTCGCCCCCTCGAAGCGCGCCGCCGCCTGGCCGCGGAGCAGCTCGTTGCCGGCCGTCGCGAGGGCGATGTAGCCGAGGATGGACGGGACGCTCGCGGCCGTCGATAACCCCTCGAGGAAGCGTGTGCCACCCAGCACCAACAGGTTCGTGGTGAGCCCGGTGAGGATGACCGCGATCCCGCCGAAGATCGGTCCGAACAGCATCACCCGGTGATGGCCCCACCGGTCGGACAGAAGGCCGAAGACCGGGGACATGATGAGTTCCGCCGCGAAGAAGGTCGCGGTGAAGATGCCGATCGTGGCGCCGCTCACGACCGGGCCACCGTGGCTCGGGAGGTCGGCCAGGTAGAACGCCAGCATCGCGCCGGTCAGCCCGGTGCTGAAGCGAAGGGTGAACGTGCCGGCGAGCACCGACCACAGGGAGCGATCCATCGGGGAATCCTAGCGGGTCGCGGCCGACGCACCCAAGTCGTTCCCGGGCTGGACCCGCCTCGTATCATGCCCGCAACGTCCGGGTCACAGCCCGCAGGAGGAGCCTACCTTGAGTCGCGTCGCGATCTTCACCGATTCCGCGTCGGATCTGGATCCCAAAGAGGCCGCCGCCAAGGGGATCACGGTCATCCCACTCCTCGTCAGCTTTGGCGACGAGACGTTCAAGGCCGGCACGGAACTCACGACGGCGGCGTTCTGGGACCGGATGGTGGCGCCCGATGCGCCGTGGCCGAAGACGGCGGCGTCCTCGCCGGGCGAGTTCAAGGGGGCCTACGAGGCCGCCTTCACGGCCGGGGCGGACGCGATCGTGTCGGTCCACGTGGCGGGCACGCTGTCGGCCACGATCAAGAGTGCGCAGATCGCACGAGACATGCTGCCGGACCGCGAGATCCAGGTCGTCGACTCGCTCGGGGCGTCGATGGCCGAGGGGATCCTCGCCCGGATGGGCGTCGACCTCGTGGCCGCAGGTCGCTCGGCCGCCGAGATCGCCGAGGTTTTGGAGGCACGCGCCCAGGACATGGTCATGTACGTGGCCCTCGAGACCCTGGAGTACCTCAAGAAGGGCGGTCGGATCAGCGGGACCCAGGCGGCCATCGGGACCCTCCTGTCGGTCAAGCCGATCATCATGCTCAAGCACGGCGAGGTGGAGACGGCCGAGAAGGTGCGCACCCGGTCGAAGGCTCGCGAACGCCTGATAGAGCTGATCTGCGAACGGCCGATCGAGCGGCTGTCGATCCTCCACACGGTCAGCCCCGACGTCGAGGCCTTCCGCGACCAGCTGATCGCGCGGCTACCGGACCTGGATCCGGCGGCGGTGAGCATCGAGCTGGTCGGGCCGTCAGTCGGCCCGCATCTGGGGCCGGGTTGCGTGGGAGCTGCGATCCTGTATCGGGCGTAACCGGCCCTCGCCCCGTCAGTCGGAGACGGCTGGCGCGCGCTCGCGGAGACGCTGGGTCAGCGCGTTGAGGACATCCAATCGGACCGACGGATAGTCGTTGATCAGGCGCTCGAAGCCGGCTCGCCAGATGATCAATGCCCGGATCGGCTCGATCGCGGCGACCGTCGCCGTCCGCGGACCTCCATCGATGAGCGAGATCTCGCCGAGATACGCCCCCTCGCCGAGTTCGGCGACCAGGCGCCCTCCGACGTTCACGGAGGCGCGACCGTCCACGATCACGATAAACGACTCGCCCGGCTCGCCCTCCCGGGTCAGCTCGGACCCGGGCGGGTACAGGGCCTCTTCGGC
>JBKJXL010000318.1:0-3698 GCA_046716225.1 Candidatus Limnocylindrales bacterium
CCGTAGACCGTGTCCGTCGGCAGCGCGACGAGGCCCCCGCGGCGGAGGCACTCGACGGCGGCGGCGATCCCGTCGGCATCGTCGGCCACCACCCGGGCGATCGAGCCATCTCGTCCCGCGTCGATCACGTGATGCGTCCGATCCGTGTCTGGACTGCCTCATCGGCCAGCCGCTCGGCCGTCGCCCGGGCCTTGCGCGGGCTCGCGAGCACGAGCGATTCGATGATCGTCGCCACACCCTCCGCCTCGACCGGCGGCGCGATGTAGCGGGCGACGGCTTGCACGCCGATGGGCGCCGATGGCATCGCCGCCCCGTGCCCGACCTCGGCGAGCATCTCCAGGTCGTTCCACTGATCTCCGATGGCGAGTGTCGCCCCGAGCGGGACGCCCTGGCGGCGAGCCAGGTACCGGACCGCCCGGCCCTTTGACACACCTGGTGCCACGAATTCGAGGTATCTGGGATGGCTGATGGTGACGTCCGCCCGACCGGCGAACGCGGCGCGGGCGACGGGCGCCACGTCGATCGGCAGCGGCGGCGTTCCGACGGCGAGCACCTTGGTGACCGGGTGGGCGATCTGGCGCAGATCGTCGAGGAACTCGGCCGGGGCGCCCATGAACGCGGAGTAGTCGTCGGCATTCGGGTCGTCCTGGCGGAGGATGAACCGCTCCAGGTGGTTGACATGCGGGTCCAGCCGGTTCGCCATCGTCCACGACACGATGTCGCGCGCGACGTCGGCAGGTAACGGCAGGTGGACCAGCAGCTTGCCAAGACGCCGCGAACCCGCCGGTGCCATCTCGCGGATGAGGCCGCCCTGGTAGCCGACGACCGGCGCGGTCAGCCCGAGTTCGGTGGCGAACCGCATCGCACTCGACACCATCCGGCCGGTGACCAGCGATACCGACACGCCCGCGGCCACGGCCGCGCCGATCGCGGCACGGGTCCTGGGCCCCACGGTCAGGTCGTCGCCGACGAGCGTTCCGTCGATGTCGAGGGCGATCAGTCGGATCGGGAACGTGGGCAGGCGCGAGGTTCGGTCAGGCACGCCCTGATGATGACGGACCCTCACGGATGGCGCCCGAGGGCGATGTCGCCCGGCCGACGATCGCCACGCGCGGCAGGCCCGCGAGATCGAGCTCGACCGTGCACGACCAGCCGGGCAGGATCGTCGCGACGAGCTCGACGATGGCCTGGCCCTGATCCGCGCCGATCTCCAGGAATGCCCGTCCGTCGGCGATCAGCGCATCGGGCAACCGCTCGAGAAGCCTCGCGATCACCCGCAGCCCGTCCGGCCCGCCGTCCAGCGCGAGTGCCGGCTCGAAGGAAGTGGCCACTGGCAGGCCCGGCATGCCGACGGTGCGCACGTACGGCAGGTTCGCCAGCACGAGCGTGAATGGGTCCGCCACGACGGGCGGCAGGAGGTCGGCGTCGATGAACAGGACCTGGTCCGCCACGGCGTGACCGACGGCGTTCTCGCGGGCGAGGTCCAGCGCATCGGGAGAGCTGTCCGTGGCCAGGACCCAAACGTGCTCGTGTGCGCGCCGGTGTCGCAGAGACGTGACGAGGGCGATGGCCACAGCACCACTGCCGGTCCCGACATCGGCGACCCGGAGCGGCGGAGCATCGGCCGGCCGTTCCGCGGACGTGAGCCGTCGCATGATCTCGGACTGGGCGGCATCCACGAGCGCTTCCGTCTCCGGCCGCGGGATCAGCGCCCGGTCGTCGACGACGAACGCAAGGCCATGGAACTCCTTGATGCCTCGGATATACGCCACGGGTTCGCCTGCCACTCGCCGTTCGATCGAGGCTCGGTAGCCTGACGCCGCGTCCGCACCGACTGGCGCGTCATGGTGCGCCACGATCGCGGTGCGGTCCACGCCGACGGCGAACGCGAGGAGCAGCTCGGCGTCCAGCCGCGCCGACTCGGAACCGGCGATGCGCAACCGTTCGGCACCGTCGTGCAGGAGCTCGCCCGTCGTCGCCACGTCAGGTCGCGCCGTCGGCCTCGGTCAGGGTCGACAGGCGCTCGGCCTGGTCCGCCATCTGGAGCGCGTCGATGAGGTGGTCCAGGTCGCCGTCCATCACGCTCGGCAGGCTGTGCACGGTCAGCCCGATGCGGTGATCCGTGACACGATCCTGCGGGAAGTTGTAGGTCCGGACCTTGTCCGAGCGGTCGCCGGACCCGACCATCGAGCGTCGGGCCGCCGAATCCGCGGCGCGCTGCTTCTGTTGCTCCAGGTCGTACAAGCGGGAGCGGAGGACCGCCATCGCCTTTGCCTTGTTCTTGTGCTGGCTCTTCTCGTCCTGGATCTCCACCACCAGGCCGGACGGCAGGTGGGTGATCCGGACCGCCGAGTCGGTCGTGTTGACGGACTGCCCACCCGGTCCCGACGAGCGCTTCACGTCGATCCGCAGATCGCGCTCCTCGTCGATGACGATCTCGACCTCATCGACCTCGGGCAGCACGACCACGGTCGCCGTCGAGGTGTGGATCCGCCCCGACGACTCGGTCGCCGGGATCCGCTGGACGCGATGGACCCCGCCCTCGAACTTCAACCGGCTGTACGCCCCATCGCCGTGGACCTGGACGATCACTTCCTTGATGCCGTCGATGCCCGTCTCGTTGAGGTTGATCAGCTCGGGTGTATACCGATGACGCTGCGAGTAGCGCACATACATCCGGTACAGCTCGGCGGCAAAGAGGGCGGCTTCATCGCCCCCGGCCCCGGCCCGGATCTCGAGGATGACGTCGCGGTCGTCATTCGGGTCGCGCGGCAGGAGCAGGACTTTGAGCTCCTCGATCAGGCGAGTCTCGTTCGCTTCGAGGCTGTCGATCTCCTCGCGGGCCATCGCCTTGAGCTCGTCGTCGCCCTCGGCTGTGTCACGCATCTCGCGAGCGCCGGCCAGTTCCGCGCGGGTCGCCTCGAGACGACGGAACGCCTCGACGACCGGCTCGAGCCGGGACAGTTCCTGGCCCAGACCGCGGATCTCGGAAGGGTCTGCGAGCACCTCCGGCCGGCCGAGGTCCGCCTGGACCGCGTCGTACTGCGCCGCGACTTCGTTGAGCTTCGCATCGAGGTCGCTCACGCAGCCTCGGTCGTCGGTCCCAGCGTCATCGGGGCCCGGTCGAACAGCGACGAGCCCTCGGGGATCGGCTCGCCGTCCGCCTCGAGCGCCTGCTCCATGGACACGATCGCGACCTCGATCATGTCGTCGGTCGGCTGCTTGGTCGTGATCTTCTGGACGAGGATGCCTGGATACATGATCACCTTGATGAGCGGGTTGGTCCGGAACCTCGCCCCAAGCTTGAGGATCTCGTAGCCCACCGAGGCGAGGACCGGGATGAGGACGATCCTGCTGGCGACCATGAGCAGCGGCGGCTGCTTGCCGACCAGCGAGAACGTGAGGATCGAGAGCATCACGAGGATCACGAGGAACTCGGTGCCACAGCGATGGTGCGCAGTCGGGTACTTGCGAACCTCGTCCACGGTCAGCGGGTCGCCCGCCTCCAGGGCATGGATCGTCATGTGTTCGGCGCCGTGGTACTGGAACACCCGGTGGATGTCGGGCGCGCGCGAGATCAGGGTGAGGTAGCCGAGGAAGATCCCGACCTGGATGAGGCCCTCCACGACCGGCTGTGCCCAGCCCTGATCGGAATCGGACGTCGCCACGCTGGAGATGAACAGCGGCAACAGTGAGAA
>JBKJXL010000319.1:0-7045 GCA_046716225.1 Candidatus Limnocylindrales bacterium
GGCCTGCTGTGCCCGGCAATTGGTGCACCAGATGGCCATCGACTCGACGATGATCACCTTGCCGGCGAAGTCGGCGATCCGTAAGGTCTCGCCGGTGGCCACGTCGACCAGCGGTAACGTCGCCCAGGCCTGTGTGAGGGTCACGGACGGCGTCGGGCTCGGAACCTCGGCCTCGGCGGTCGCGGACGTGTCGGCTGACGGGATGGTGGGCTGCACGTCCGTCGTGATCGACGGGGTCGGACTCGCTGCGGTCCCGGTCGATGCTTGCGGTGGTCCGCCGGACGATCCCGTACAGGCTGTCACCACCAGGAGCGTGGCGAGGATGGAAGGGGCGAGGGCGAGCGTGCGGCGTCGGACGATCATCGCGTCATCTTGGCGCAGATGCGTGACAGTCGCGTGTCAGGGACCCGCCTCGGTACGGTGCCGTCATCGGATCGTCATCGCCATGCGATCCTGGTCCGTCATCGTCGGGGTTGAACGGATCGACCAGCGGAGGCACAACCTTGGCGACAGACGCCCCACCAGCGAGTCATCAGTGGGACTGGATCTACGCGACCCGCCCGATGGACGGCGTCGGCTGGTTCGAACCGGACCCGTCGAACTCGCGCGAGCTCGTCCAGCGGGCCGTGGCCCGCGGCGCTCGCAGCGTCATCGATGTCGGCGGCGGCGCCTCGCGGCTGGTGGACCACGTCATCGGCCTCGATCTCGATCGGATCGCCGTGCTCGACATCTCCGAGGCGGGACTTGCGATCGCGCGACATCGGCTCGGTGACGCGGCCGACTCGGTGATGTGGGTCGTCGGCGACCTCGCGAGTGTCGACGACGTCGGCGAGTTCGATATCTGGCACGACCGGGCGGCGTTCCACTTCCTGCTCGATGACGCGGCGCGTCGCCACTACGTCGAGCTGGCGGAGCGGACCGTGACCATCGGAGGGGTCGCGATCGTGGCGACCTTCGCCGAGGACGGGCCCGAGCGGTGCAGCGGCATGCCGATCATCCGATACGAACCAGAGCAGCTCGCGCAGGCATTCGGGGCCTCATTCCGGCTGGTCGACAGCCGTCGCTACCTGCATCACACGCCGGCGGGCGTCCCGCAACAGTTCCAGTACTCCACACTGGAGCGGGTCGACGCCGCCACGAAGACCGGTCACCACCCATGAGCCCGACCGAGCCCATCAACTACGGCGGCGACCGAGCGTTGCCGGTCCATGCATCCGTGGAGGATCCCGTCGCGGATCTCGATTCCGGTCTGCTGATCCGTATGCACCTCTCGTTGCTGGCCCTGACCGAGGGGCAGATCCTGCGGATCTCGAGTCCGATCGAGGCGGTCACGGATCAGCTCCGGAGGTTCGAGGCGGCGAGTGGACATGCGCTCCTGACCGTGGTCGCGGACCCGGATCGAGCTGGATGGACCACGCACTACCTGCGCAAGGGCGTCGCCCGTACGGATTGGTCCGATGGATCCGATCCCGGCGGCGCCGCGCCACTGGCCGGGCGTCCGGCGTCGAACGACGCCGACCGGGTGGAGTCGCTGATGCCGACGCGCCTGTGGATGTACACGAACTATGACTGCAACCTGGCGTGCGACTACTGCTGTGTCGTGTCGGGCCCACGAGCGGATCCCCGCCGTCTGCCGGTCGAGCGGATCCGCTCGCTGGTGGATCAGGCGGTCACCTGGGACATGGACGGCGTGTTCCTTACCGGCGGCGAGCCGACGCTTCGGCCGGACCTGCCCGACCTCATCGAGTATGTGACCGACCGGCTCCCGCTCACGCTCCTGACGAACGCGATGCTGCTGCGTGGACCGCGCTGGGAGCGGCTCCGGCCGTTGATCGAGATGGGCCGCCGGGTCGCGTTCCAGGTGAGCCTCGATTCGGCGACGCCCGAGCGGCACGACGCCCATCGCGGCCGGGGCGCTCATGCCGGGGCGCTGGCGGGCATCCGCACGCTCGTCGATGCCGGGGCGCGAGTCCGCCTGGCGGCCTCGTTGCCCGAGGCGGCGCTGGATGAGATCCCGGCACTTCATCGGCTGGCCGACTCGTTCGCCATCGGTTCTGGAGACCGGATCTTCCGGCCCATCGCGCTGCGCGGGGCGGCGTCGGAGGGAGAGCCGATCCGGCCACAGGACATCGCGCCCGAGCTCACATGCGATGCCCAGGGCTGGTTCTGGCACCCGCTGTCGAACGACCCGGACATGCGCTTGGACCTCGCAGCCGACGCCTCCATGACCGAGGCACTCGATGCCGTGCGCGGACGGCTGCGCGAGATGCTCTCGACGCGATCCGCGCGCCTCGATCGATTCGTCTGCGGATGACCGACGAACCACAAGGGAGAACAGCCATGTCCGGCCCCACGAACGCGTCGCCCTTGAGCGACGTTCCATCGGTGGTCCACAGCCCCTGGTTCGGGCGGGCCGTGGCGGCCCTCCGGATCTACTTCGGTGTGCTCTTCCTCCACAACGGCATCGCCAAGTTGCTGCCGGCCGTCCCGAACCTGTGGCCGGATACGCCGCTCGGCTTCGTGATCAATGCGGTCGGTCCGCGCAGCGCCCGCTCCATCCTCGAGTTCGAGGTGGTGACCCAACAACATCCGATCGAACCGTATCGGCTGCTGGTGGAACAGCTGATCCTGCCGAACTTCGGGAGCTTCGTCTTCGTGGTCGGCGCGACGGAGACGCTGGTCGGCGTGCTCCTGATCCTCGGCCTCATCACGCCGGTCGCCGCGCTCATCGGGGCGATGATGGTGCTGCACCTGCAGTTCGCGACGCTCTGGAACGATAAGTGGCTCTATGAGTATTCAGTCGAGTGGGTGCCGCTGCTCTGCATCGCCGCCTTCCGGGCCGGGCGCTGGCACGGCCTGGATGCCCGCTTCGCGGCGACGCGTGCGAGGTGGCCGGGTTGACCCCACGGCTCCCCCCGGCTCGGACACTGGTGACCGGCGGCGCCGGCTTCATCGGTGGCGAGCTCCTCGCCTCGCTGCTCGCCGATGGCAGCGAGGTGACCGTGCTGGACGACCTGTCGACCGCTGAACCGGATTGGCGGGATCGGTTCTCGGGCGCGCTTGACGTTCGGTTTCTGCGTGGGGATGCCGCGGACGGGCCGACGGTCCGCCGTGCGATGGCAGGCCAGGAGCGAGTCATCCACCTTGCCTCTGGCACGGACATCGCCGGTGGCTTCGACCATCCGGAGCGGGACTTCCGCAACGGTGTGCTTGCGACCGAGGTCGTGTGCGAGGCGATGCACGAGTCGGGCGTCCTCGAACTCTGGTACGCCTCGTCAGGGGTGGTCTACGGCCAGCCGACGCGAGTGCCGACGGCGGAAGGCGACGGACCGCTCCGGCCCGAGTCCCACTACGCCGCGGCCAAGCTGGCGGGCGAAGCCATCGTGTCCGGCTTCGCGCATCTGTACGGGTGGCGTGCGTTCGCCTTCCGGTTCGGGAACACGGTCGGCACTCGGTCCAACCACGGCGTGGTCCACGACCTTGTCATCAAGCTCCTGCGCGATCCGAGCCGTCTGGCGATCCTGGGCGATGGGACGCCGGTCAAGCCCTACGTCGCTGTCTCGGATCTGGTCGCTGGGATGCGCCACGCAGCGGCGACCGTGCCGGCCGACGGACTGACCACGCTGAACGTCGGCCCAGAAGGCACGGTCTCGGTCCGTCGGGTGGCGGAGATCGTCGCGGACGCCGTCGGGCAGCCCGATCGCCCCGTCGCGTTCGAATTCATGGTGACTCGGCCCGGCGGTGGTGGCTGGCCTGGCGATACGCGGTTGGTCGACTTCGATACGACCGCGCTCCGCAACCTGGGGTGGCTGCCGACGCTCTCGGCGGAGGACGCGATCCGAGCGGCCGCTGAGGGGATCGCCGCCCGCTATCGGGCCGATGGCCGCCCACTGGTGACCTCGGTGGAGCGGCGCGCGACGGCAGCGACGCTGGTCGCCGCGGGGTCGTGACCGGCACCCGCGACGCGACGGCACGGCCGCTGAGGGCAGCGTCGCTCATCAGGCCTCGGTGGGCCTCGGTGGCTGCCGTCTGGCCGCAACTGGCCGTCATCGTGGCCGCCGTGCTGGCGACATGCTGGGCGGCCGTCCTGCTCTGGCGACGATACGAAGGCCTCGGGACCGGGGCGTACGACCTCGGGTTCTTCCAGCAGGTCATCTGGAACCTTGGCACGAGCGGTTCGTGGGTCTCGAGCTTTCACGAGGGGTCGTTCCTGGGCCTCCACTTCTCCCCCATCCTGGTGGTCCCGGCCGCCCTCGAGCGGCTGATCGGGGGGGACGCCCGGGTGCTCATCGGGCTGCACGCGATCGGGATCGGAGCGCTGGTCCCGGCGACCTTCCTGTTCCTGCGCGCCGCGCTCCGCCCGAGTCCATGGGCGACGGCCGTGGCGGCCGGACTCTCGATCGGGCTGCCGGTCTGGGCGACGATGCAGTGGGTCCTCCGATCCGACTTCCACCCGGAGCTGTTCGGGGTGATCCTGGCGCTCCTCGCGGGGTGGGCGGGTCTGACGGGCCGCCCGAGAACGATGTGGATCCTGGCGATGGTCGCCCTGGCGACACGCGAGGACGTCGCCTATGCCGTCGCCACGATCGGCCTGCTCGTGGCGGTTCGCGGGCGAGGTCGGATGCGCACCCACGCTCGGGCGCTCGTGGCCGCCGCGGTCGTGTGGGCCGTCATCGTCTTCGTGGTGCTGATGCCCTGGCTACGCGACGGCCTCGCGAGCGACACCGCCCGATACTACCGCTGGCTGGGCGACGGGGTCGCGATCCTCACCGCACCGGTCCGGATCCCGGATCGCCTCGTTGCGGCCATCACCCAGCAGGGAACGTGGTTCGTGGTCGCCGGGATGCTGGTCGGTGTCGCCGGCCTGCCGTTGTTGCGCCCCCGTTGGCTGCTCCTGCTGGTGCCGCCGCTGGTCGCCATCCTCCTGTCGGCCCACCCGCCCCAGGCCGCGCTGATCTACCACTATCCGCTGATCCTGGTCGTGCCGCTGCTGGTGGCGACGGCGATGGGCGGACGCCGTGCGCTGGCGATCGCGGGACGCGTCCGGCATCGGCGGCTCGCCGGCCGTCGCCGCGACGGCGCGACCGTGACCGGACGGCGCGGCCCGCCAGCATGGACGTTGCCGCTCATCCTGGTCGTCGCGCTGATCCCGGCGACGCTGGGCGCGTTCGCGCAGGGCTCCGTCCCGCCGTTCGATCAGGATCCCGTGTTCCTCGATCGGCCGCCCGCCCTCGCGGCGCTTCGAGCGATCGCCGCACAGGTCCCGGCCGATGCGCCGCTGGTCACCGATGAGGGGCTCGTCACGCCGCTCGCCTCGCGCGTCACGATCCGGCGGCTGACCGCCTTCGGGTTGCCGGCCCGTCCGGCGTTCGTCCTCATCGATCGGCAGGCGTGGTCACCCAGCCGCGCCGCAGCCATGCAACGGGATCGGATCCTGGCCTGGCTGCCACTGACCGGCCGACCGATCCTCGCCGATGATGGGCGGTTCGTGCTGTGGGGCCCGCAGCCGGCTGACCAAGCGCCATGACCCGCTCATTCGCAGCCGTCATCCCGGTCATCGATGAGCGCGAGGCGATCTGTGAGGTCGTCGCCGACCTGCGACTCGCAGGCGCCTGTTGCGTCTACGTGGTCGACGGTGGTTCGCGCGACGACACGCGCGAGGTAGCCGCCCAGGCTGGCGCGATCGTCATCGAGGAACCGCGGCGTGGGTACGGCCGGGCCTGTCTCACGGGTGGCGAGTGGGCGGCCGCGGCGGAGCCGCACCCCCACGAGGCGGTCGTCTTCCTGGATGGCGACGGATCGTGTGACGGAGCCGAGATGCAGGTGCTGGTCGACGGCCTCTCGACGGCCGACGTCGTCCTGGGCCGGCGGCCGAGCGCCCGCATCGAGCCCGGGGCCATGCCGTGGCACGCCAGGCTGGGCAACCTGCTCGTCGCCCTGGTCGTGTCGGCTCGATCGGGACGGCGGGTCCACGACCTCCCCCCGGCCAAGGCGGTCCGGACAGACGTGCTGGAACGCCTCCGCCTCGACGAGTCGGGCTACGGCTGGACCGTGCAGTTCGTCGCTCGAGCGCTGACCGACCCATCCATCCGTGTGCGCGAACGACCCGTGGCCTTTCGGGAGCGGCGGGGCGGGGCGAGCAAGGTGTCCGGATCCCCGCGCGCCTCGGTCAAGGCCGGTCTGTCGATGATCCGGGTCGCGATCCAGGCCACGCGCGCTCGCCCGGTCATCGCGCTCATGGCCAAGGCGCCAGGCGCCGGCCACGCCAAGACTCGGCTCGAAGCCGATCTCGGGCCTGAACGGACGGCGGGGCTGTGGACCGCGATCCTCGCCGACGGTGCCGCCACTCTCGCCGAAGCCGCGACCGCCGCTCAGGCCGCATCGTTGGTCATGCTGCCGCGGCCGGCGGACGTGGCACCGGTGGCGGCCATCGTCGGTCGTCGCTGGACACCCGTCATCCAGCGTCAAGGCGGCCTCGCGGCGGCGCTGATGGACGTGTTCCTGACTGCGTTCGACCACGGCGCGCATCGGGCCATCGCTGTCGCGGGTGACGTGCCGTCGCTGCCGTCGCGGTACGCGGTCGATGCCCTTGACCGACTCGGACGAGCGGACGATCGGGCCGTCCTGGGCCCGAGCGCGGACGGTGGCTATCACCTCGTCGGGCTCAGCTGGCGAGGCGCCCCGCGCTGGTGGCCGCGCCTCATCCGCCGCCGACGCCGAGCCCGCCTGGCTCGTCGACTCATGGCGGCGTTCGATGGCCCATTGGGTGGCGCGAACGCGCTGCGCTCGACGCAGGCCGGGCTCGCGTCGGCGGGATGGTCCGTGGAGCTGCTGGCGACGTGGTCCGATCTGGACACGGTCGCGGACCTCGAGGCACTCAGCGCCGAGCTTCACACTGGTGGCCGCCTGTCGCCACGAACGGCCGCCTGGATCGCCCGCGACGCTGCCGACCTGGAGGAGCGAGTGACCTCAGGCTGACGCTGGGGCCTCGCCGACGTCGACCGGGACGTCCGGGTCGCCTTCGATCGTGACCCGCGGGATCCAG
>JBKJXL010000320.1:0-2537 GCA_046716225.1 Candidatus Limnocylindrales bacterium
ACCCACGTGAAGTTCCACCGCCGCTCGCTGCGGTCGGAGATCGAAGTGAAGGGCAGGACGTTCGATGGCTTCCAGCACGTCGACGACTGGGTCCCGCAGCGCCTCGTGACCGCGACCGGCCCGAACCCTCTGCCGCGCTGAGCGACGCCACTCCGCTCGTCGACGGCCCGCTCGGGCTCCACACCCCCCGGTGCGGCGCATGTCCGGCATCCCTGCCACCAACGCAGCCGCTGGTTGGCGGAGACCGCGCCTCCGAGACTCGGGAGCCCGTGTCACCATGCCCTGAGCCACGATTGCGGACCCTTCGGAGGAGCGGAGTGAAGACCACCACAGTCGAAACGGCGGAGCCGGGCCGTTCGCCCCTGGGGGCCTACATCCGCTTCCTGGTGGACGGGCCGCACGGCAACATGATCCACTCGACCGTGCCGCCTGGCATGGTGGGCCGCGCCTGTCGCTTCCGGACCGTCGACGAGTATTGGTTCGTGCTCTCGGGCGAGGGTGAGATCTGGCGCATGACGGCCGACGGCCGCGAGAGCATCACCCCGCTCATCCCCGGCGTGTGCGTCGACGTCCCGCTCGGCACGGCGTTCCAGTACCGGTGCACCGGGGACGTGCCCCTCGTCTTCACCTACACCGCGATGCCGACCTGGCCCGGCGACGACGAGGCCTTGCTCGTGGACGGGCCGTGGACGCCGCGAGTCGACGTGGAGCCGCCCGACGCATCCTCCTGATCCGGCTGGTTCTGAGCCGGAGGGTGCTCGTCAGGCGCTCGCGCAAGATCGCCAGAGGGCTCGACACGTGGCCTGACTTGCCGGGTCGTGGCGCAGGCTCAGGCGTCGGCGGCCCTGCGCAGGCGCTCCAACTCGCGTCGCAGGCGCTTGCTCGGCCGGCCCTGCCCACGCACGAGCCTCATCGATGGTCCGGCCTCCGCCACGACGGGCGGGCTGTGGTCCACGTAGCAGGTCGCGGCGACGGCAGCCCCGACACGCGACTCGATCGGCAGCATGACCTCGACGACGCGCTTGCGGTCGGCGATGAGCGCCTCCACCCGATCGCCCGCACGAACCTTCGTCGACGGCTTTGCCGAAGATCCATTCACGAGGACGTGGCCGCCCTCGCACAACCGGCTCGCTAGCGGGCGGGTCTTTACAAGGCGCACCGCGCACAGCCAGCGATCGACACGCGTCTCGTCGGTAGCGAGGGGATCCGTCACGCGTTCTAGGATGGCACGGCTCGCGAAGGCGTCACGGCGGTTCCGCCGTCGGCCACGGCGCGTGATCGACGGCGTATGCGATCCGACCGTGGCCGCCAGTTCGATGACCAGGGCGGGGTCCGACACCGGCAGTCCTACGCTTGCGGCGTGTCTCGTCGGCGACCTGGGCATGGCCCGCGAGGAGCGCGGGTTCGGCAACGACCCGGCTGGGCACAACACGTTCGCGGCCTGGGCGAGGGGGCTCGGCGAGCCGGGCCTTCGGATCGGAGTTGAGAGATCCTCTTCGTACGGGCGGCCCTCGCCCTCACCTCGTCGCGGTCGGTCTCGGGGTCGTCGAGGTCCCGCTCCAGCTGTCCCGCGATGCCGATCAGGGAAGCCACGGCAGCGGGTGAACCAGATCCTCGGCGACTTCGCGGACGAGGGCCTGATCCGGATGGAGAGTCCGGGCAGATGGTCGTCCGCGACATCGAGCGGCTTCGGTGTCGCGCGGCCTGGTAGGGCCGGTGATCTGCTCGCAGCAGGGGCCAAAGCGACCTGATTTCGCGGATGTATGATCGGCCGATGGCGGTGACACGATCCTTGCCACTGGTCATCGCGCTGGCCTTCGCGGCGTGCTCGAACCCGTCGACCCTCACGCCATCGCCAGTCACGGCCCCGACCGCCGAAGCGACGCCCACCGCGCTCCCCACGCCGTCGAGCTCGCCAGTCCCCTCGCCGCTCGCGAGCCCCTCCGCGGGGGTGGACCCGGCGACCGCGCTCCGGATCGCGCCGCCGTACGAGCTTGAACAACCGAGCGCCTCGGATTTCGACCAACTGTCCGGGAACATCCGGGGCCTCTCGTCCGATCTCGCCGAGAGCGCCGGTGCGGGGTACGCGCCGACCGACTTCCCGATCGGCTTCCGCTTCATCCGCGAAGCCGGCAAGTCGGTCGCGGTTCTCGTCGTTCTTGCGATGCCAGCCGAGGTGGCGAAGCTGCCCGGCCTGCTCGAGTCAGTCGCCGCGGCCGTCGCGGCCGAGGTCAACGCGGTCCTGTCGTACGAGACGATCGGAGGCGTCAAGGTCGGCCTCGTGCGCGGACCGATCGCGAGCGCGCTCGCGATCGTCGACGGCTACCTGGTCATGGCGCAGTCGGGCCAGCCGGCGGTCCATCCGACGGACGTCATGACCGCCGTCATAGCTGCGAACTGAGGCGAGTTCGCCGACCGGGCGATCCCCATCGGGGACTCAGCGTTCGACCGGCAGGTCCAGTCGTTCGCCCCACTCGGCCCCGCCGGGCTTCCAGCTCCCGGCGGACCTCGAGGAGGTGACCGGCGCCGCGTACGGC
>JBKJXL010000321.1:0-3465 GCA_046716225.1 Candidatus Limnocylindrales bacterium
CTCCACGGGCGCATCGCCCTCCACGGCGATCGCCCCTTCGGGGGGCGCCTCGGATGCCCCGGCTCCGAGCGCGGCGGCCTCGATCGACCCCAGCGCCGACTGGACGCCGCCTGAGGGCGTGGACCTCGGGACCGAACTGATCATCACCACGTGGCCGAACTACCACGACCCCGCCACGATCCAGAAGTTCACGGACGTGACCGGGGTCCAGGTCGAGATCAACCCGCTCGGATCGAACGAGGAGATGCTGGCCAAGCTTCTGATCGGGAACACGGGCTGGGACGTGCTCGTCCCCACCAACTACACCTTCGAGACCTACGGCAGCAAGCAGCTCGTCGAGGCACTCGACCTGTCGAAACTGCCGCGACTGGACCCCGCGCGGTACGACCAGAGCCTGTTGGCGCCGGGCTACTACCCGGCCGGCTCAGGCGGCGCCCTCCATGGCTTCAACAAGAACTGGGGCACCACCGGCTACACGATCAACAAGAAGCACGTGACCAAGCCGATGGCGACGTGGAAGGACTTCTTCGATCTCGCCCAAAGCGACTACAGCAGCAAGGTGACGATCCACGACTACCAGCTGACATCGATCGGAAATGCGCTGGTAGCGCTCGGCTACTCGTTCAACTCGGTCGACGCCACGGAACTGGCCAAGGCTGAAGCACTGCTGATCGCCGTCAAGCCACATCTTTTCGCGATCACCAGCGACTACCAGCCGCCGATGCGAAACGGGGACGCCTGGGTCGCGATGACCTGGACCAACGACGCGGTCCAACTCAATCGGGACATCCCGGACATCGAGTACGTGATCGCCTCCGATGGCGGCGAGATCTGGTCCGACTTCTTCGCTGTCGTGACCGGAACGACCCATCGGGAGGCTGCCTATGCCTTCCTCGTTTACATGGCGACGCCGAAGGTCGCCGCCAAAGATGCCGAGTTCCATGGCGCGCCGCTCGTCGACAGCGCCGCGATCGAGATGCTGCCGGCAAGTGTGACGTCGAGCAAGATCACCTACCCGGACGAATCGGCCCTGTCGGCGCTCGAATTCGGAACGGCCGAGCTCCTGACGAGTGAAGCCCGAGCCGAACTGTGGGCGCGCTTCAAGTCGGCTTGACCGAAGGCGGATCCGATCGGGATCCCGCTGACACGGATGGGCGCCGTCTGAACACGCCCGGACCATGGCGGTCGCGCCTGGCCACCACCCTGCTGCTGGGGCCGACCAGTGCGTGGTATTTCATGCTGCTCCTGGCGCCGCTCGTCATCCTGATCGTGTTCAGCTTCGGCGCTCGTTCCCCGGAAGGCGGGTACACGCCCGCCTTCCAGCTGGACAACTACCTGGAGCTGCCAACCCGATCGACGGCATTCGTGAATGCCGTGTGGATGGCGGCCGGAGGCACCGCGCTCTGCCTCATCGTCGGGTACCCGCTGGCCTACTACCTGGCGACACGGGCCGGAACCAAGCGCACCGTATTGCTCGTCCTGGTCGTCGTCCCGTTCTGGACGAGCTTCCTCATCCGGACCTACGCCTGGATGACGATCCTTGGCAACAACGGCATCCCGGCGATCCTGGAGGGTCTCGGCGCAGGCCACGTGGTGCTGCTCAACACGCCGCTGGCCGTGATGCTCGGCATCGTCTATAACTACCTGCCGCTTATGGTCTTCCCGCTGTACGTCAGCCTGGAGCGGTTGGACAAGCGTCTGCTCGAGGCCTCCAAGGATCTGGGCGCCGGCCGCGTTGCGACGTTCCGCCAGGTCACGCTTCCGCTCAGTGCGGCCGGCCTGCTCAGCGGCGTGATGCTCGTCTTCATTCCGATCATGGGTGAGTACATCATCCCGGCCCTGCTCGGCGGCGGGAAGGTCTTCTTCATCGGCAATGCGCTGGTGGACCTCTTCCTGCAGTCCCGCAACTGGCCGTTCGGGTCCGCCGCGGCGATCGCGCTCATCCTGGTCATCCTGGTCGCGGTCAGCCTGTACCTCTGGCTGGGATCACGGGGCCAGACCCATCGGGAGGCCTCGATCCTTTGAGCGGATCGACCGCGCCGGGCACGACCTCCGGACGCCGCCCACGCGACCGCGCCGGTCGCTGGGTCGACCGCGCCTTCCGGACCCACGCCGCCCTGGTCTTCCTCTTCCTCTACGTGCCGATCCTTCTCGTGGTGTTGTTCAGCTTCAATGCCGGCGAACGGACCGGCGAATTGCGCGGGTTGTCCTTGCGCTGGTTCAGCCATGCCATCGAGGATCGGTTCGCCATGGCGGCGCTGCGCAATAGCTTGATCGTGGGGGCATGGACGGCGATCCTTGCCACGACGCTCGGGACGATGGCCGCCCTCGGGCTTCAGCGGACGTCACGCAACGTCCAGGCCGTGTTCTATGCGATCACGTACATCGCGATCATCATCCCTGGGATCGTCATCGGGATCGCGACCCTCATCTTCTTCGTCAATCTCTTCGGCTGGTTGAACCCGTGGTTCGGCTACGTCTGGATGACCGCTGGCCTGGGGTCAGCACCCACGGTCGGCACCGGGCTACATACGATCGTGGCCGCCCACGTCCTGTTCACGATGGCGATCGTCATCGTGATCGTGCGTGCACGGTTGGCCGGGATGGATCGCGATCTCACCGAAGCGTCGTACGATCTGTTCGCACCCCCGTTCCGGACATTCCGCCAGGTCACGCTCCCGCAGCTCTGGCCGGCGATCATCACCGGCGCTCTCCTGGCGTTCACGTTCAGCTTCGACGACTACGTCATCGCCTCGTTCGTGTCAGGCCCAGGCCAGCCGACGTTGCCTATGTACGTGTTCGCCTCGATCCGACGCGGGATCACGCCGGAGATCAACGCCATCGCCACCATGGTCCTGGCCGTGACCGTCACGGCGCTGGCGATCGTCGGTCTTGCCTATCGTCGCCAGGTGCGACTGAGCGGGACCGTAGCTGCGGACGAAAGGGACGAGGCGGCGGTCGGCGTCGACCTGGATACCGGTGCTCCCCCAGCGAGGGTCGCGGAGTAGCGCCTGGCGTTCAGCCCGGAGCGCCCGCCGGCTCGGGTTCGGGCAGCCCGGCCTCCGAGGCCAGCAGGGCGGCCTTGTCGGTCCGCTCCCAGGGCAGGTCCAGGTCCGGTCGACCGAAGTGGCCGTACGCCGCCGTCTGGCGGTAGATCGGCCGACGCAGGTCCAGGGCCGCGATGATCGAGGCCGGACGCAGGTCGAACGTACGCTCGACGAGTCGCTGGAGGTCGGCGTCCGGGAGCTTGCCCGTGCCGAACGACTCGACGGACAGGCTGACCGGTCGGGCGATCCCGATCCCGTAGGCCACTTCCACCTCGAACCGATCGGCCAGCCCCGCGGCGACGATGTTCTTCGCGACCCATCGCGCGGCGTACGCGGCGCTGCGATCCACCTTGGTCGGATCCTTGCCTGAAAACGCACCGCCGCCGTGACGGGCCATCCCGCCGTAGCTGTCGACGAT
>JBKJXL010000322.1:0-5216 GCA_046716225.1 Candidatus Limnocylindrales bacterium
CAACCACTCGGACACCTCTCCGCGGGGGAGGATACCAAACCGGGGCGTCGCACCGGGAATTGAGGGTCGGCTCAGGCCGGGAACTGGGGTCGGCTCGGGGCGGAAGCCGGAGGGAGCCGGGCTGGCCGCCGCCGGATGCCAGCGGGTCAACGAGCGGGAACGGCCTCGAACAGGGCTACGGCTTCGTCGCGGCGGATGCCGCTGACGATCTTGATCTGGCGCGGCATCGAGGCGTGCTGGGCCAGCTGGATGACAGAGCCTGCCGCCCCTTCGCGGGTGTTCGGCATCGCGAAGACCAGGGCCTCCACGTCGCACTGCAACAGCGCCCCGACGCACATCACGCAGGGCTCGTGGGTCGCGAAGATCGTCGCATCGGCCAGGCGGATGCGCCCCAGTTTGCGGGACGCCTCGCGCAGGGCCACGACCACGGCGTGTGCCGTCGGGTCACCGGTCGCCTGGACCCGGTCGTGACCGCGGGCCACCATCGCCTCGTCGACCACAGCGACGGCTGCCACGGGCCGCTCGCCCTTGGCCAGGGCCAGCTTCGCCTCGGCCAGGGCTTCCCCCATGAACAGCTGGTAGTTCATTGCCCGATGCTAGCAGACGGGTCATGCCTGACCGTCGGGACCGGGGCGGACCGTCGACTCTCGTTCGCAACCATCGGCGCCGCCGAAGTCGCAGTAGCATCAACCCACATGACCGCAACGAAACGTATCGCGATCCTGACCGGCGGCGGCGATGTCCCGGGCCTGAACGCCGTCATCAAGAGCGTCGTCTATCGGGCGAGCGAGGCCGGTTACGACGTCGTCGGCATTCGCCGCGGATGGGAAGGCCTGACCCATGTCCAGCCCGGTGACACTCTTGATCCGGCCTACCTGCGAAGGCTCGATCGGACGAACACCCGGGCCATCGACCGGACCGGCGGGACGATCCTGCACACGTCCCGGACCAATCCGCGGCGGATGCGATCCGCCGGACTGCCGCCGTGGCTCCCGGAGGCCGAACGGTCCCGATTCGCGTCCGGCGACGACACGTTCGACCTCACCCCGCTCGTGCTCGATCACCTGTCCGCGCTCGGCATCGACGTGCTCATCACCATCGGTGGGGACGACACGCTGTCCTACTCACAGGTCCTAGTGAACGCCGATGTCCCGCTTGTGGCGATCCCGAAGACGATGGACAACGACGTCCAGGGGACCGAGTACTGCATCGGCTTCTCGACCGCTATCACCCGCGCCAAGGAGGCGATCAACCGGCAACGTACGACGCTCGGCAGCCACGAACGGATCGGCGTCTTTCGCATCTTCGGCCGCGATGCCGGGTTCTCGGCGCTGTACACGGCCTATGTGACGTCCGCGCGCTGCGTCATTCCCGAGGCGCCCTACGACCTGGATGCGCTCGCCGCGCTGCTCAAGGCAGACCACCAGGCGAACCCGAGCCGCTACGCCTTCGTCATCACCGCCGAGGGCGCGATCTGGCAAGGGGCCCGGGTCAGCGAGTTCGGCGAAGCGGATGCCTTCGGGCACAAGCACAAGGCCAACGTGGGCGAGGCGCTGGCGTCCGAGCTGAAGACGCGGACAGGCATCGAGACCCTCGCCTCCGAGTTGACCTACGACTTGCGCAGCGGCGAACCGGACTCCATCGATTCGATGGTTGCGACGACCTTCGCGAACGTGGCGATGGACCTCGTCGAGGGCGGCCAGACCGGTCGGATGGTCGCGATCCAGGACGGCAAGTACGCCCATGCTCCCCTGCCCGACCCGGCCCTTGGACCACGCAAGGTGGACGTGCCGGTCATGTACAACGCCGAGCGGTTCCGACCGCGCTACGACGGCAAACTCGGGGACCCGATGTTGCTGGTCGGCCTCGACTGAGGGGCGACGAGGCCGCGCTCCCGGCCCTAATCCTCGAGGGCGGACATCCCCCGGATCGACCGGGCCAGGGCCGACATGTCGTCGTCTGCGTGGCCCTTGGCGATGAGCCCGGACTCGAGCTGCGCCGCCAGCGCGCTCACGGGCAGGGCTGCGCCGAGCTGGTTGGCCAGCTCCAGCGCGATCCCGAGGTCCTTGCGGTGGAGCGCGACCTTGAACCCTAGCGGGTACTCGTTGTCGATCATCCGGCCGCTGCGGTTCTCCAGGACCCAGCTCTGGGCCGCGCCGCCGCCGAGCGCGGTCACGACCTGCTCGACGTCGAGGCCGGCCTTGATCGCGAGCACGATCCCTTCCGCGACGCCGAGGTAGGCACCGGCGAGGATGACCTGGTTGACCGCCTTGACCGCCTGACCCGCCCCGATCGGGCCGACGTGGGTGATCGTCTTGCCCATCGCGGCGAGCACCGGACGACCGCGTTCGACATCCGCGACGTCGCCACCGACGAAGATCGTGAGCGTCGCCTTCTGGGCGCCCTCGCTACCGCCGGACACCGGCGCATCGATCATCGCGATGTCCCGCTCCCGCAGGCGGGCCGCGAAGTCCCAGCTGCCCGACGGTGCGATGGTCGAGCAATCGATCACGAGCGTTCCGGGCCGGGCGCCGGCGACGACACCGTCGGGACCGAACAGGACCGCCTCGACATCGGGCGTATCCGACACGCAGACGACGACGATGTCCGCCTCGGCCGCAGCGGCCGCCGGCGAGACAGCGAGCACGATGCCACGCTCGGCCGATGCCCGGGCCCGCTCAGCCGTCCGGTTCCAGCCGGTGACCGTGAACCCGGCCTTCGCGAGGTTCGCGGCCATCGCCGCACCCATCGTGCCGAGGCCGAGGAACGCGACCCGGGTGGCAGCGGTCATCCGGTCACGACCGGTCCGGATCGAGCGGCGCGGATGGTTCGGCCGATGGATCGCGCGTCGAGGTCGCGATCGGATGGGCCTGCGAGCCGGTCGGGGGCGCCGGTGGCTCGTCCTTGGAACGTGAAAGGAGCAACCCACCAAGCAGCACCAGGGCACCGACCACGAGCAGCGGAAGGAGCAGGGTGCCACCGTCGAGCCCGGCGTCGGAGTCGGGTGCAGCCGACGGTGCCGGAGTCGGCTCCGGTGTGGCGGACGGTGACGGTGCGGGTGTCGCGACCTCTGCCACGACGACCTGGACCCCCGACAGCGGGTGGCCGTTGGTGATGACCGGCACGCCGGCCGCGTTGGTGTACGTCAGCGCGGCGCCACTCGTGAGTTCTGCCTGGACGACGTACGTGCCGCCCTCCTGGAGGTCGCTCACCGCGAAGGGGATGGCGAACGGCGCGGGCAGCTGGGTCGGGCGGGTCAGGTCCACGCCCAGCGACAGGCCGGTGTCGACATCGATGAGGACGCTGACCGAGGTCGCGCCCGGGTCCAGCGCGATTCCCACGCCGGTCACGCTGCCGGTGACCTCGCCCTTCGCGACGTCGGGACGGAAGCTCAGCGTCAGGTCGATGCCCGACTGGACGCCGTTCGTGAAGACGGGCGTGCCCGCCGAGGTGACCCAGGCCTGCTCGCCGTCGAAGATCCCGGCCTGGAGGGTGTACACCGCGTCGGGATCGATTCGGGCGGGGTCGTAGGTGACGCGGAACGCGATGGGCGCCTGGCCGGCGGGATCGATGATCTGGGTCGCCACGATCGGGCTCGTCATGACCTTGCCTTTGCCCTCGACGAGGGTCACCACGGCCACCGAGCTCGCCGTGAGCTCGTACCGCTCAGGGTAGTCCATCGTGCCGGTGAGGACACCACTCGGCGGGACCGGCGATGCGACCGGCGTGGGCGACGGCGTGGGGCTTGCGGCCGGGGTCGGGGTCGGCGACGCTGTCGGCGCGGCTGTCGGGGTCGGGGGCGGGGTCGGAGCCTCGGTCGGGGCGACGGTGGGCGCGGCCGTCGGCTTGGGCGTGACGATCGGGATCGGGGCCGTCGTCAGGACGAGGGGCACGGTCGCTTGACCCGTGGTGGCGCCGTTGACGATCGCTGGCACGCCGGCCGCGCTCTCCCAGACCGTGGCGCCGTCCACGACCGCGCCGACGACCACGTAGGTCGCCGCCGGATCGATGAGCGTCGGGTCGAAGGAGACGGAGAATGACGGCGGGCTGCCACTGATCGTCGGCAGGACCTGGCGGCTGACGAGGGTCCCGGTCTCCTGCTTGATGAGCGCCGCGATGGAGACCGCCGCTGCGCTGGGTGCGGCGCCGTTCGGGAGCGGCAGCCGACCCGTGATGACCCCGGCACCGGCGACCGCGGGAGCGACCGAGACCTTCACGGCCTCGGTGGGTCCGCCGGTGATGACGGGGACGCCCTTCGGGTTCTGCCAGACGGACGTTCCGTCGACGATGGTCGCAAACAGGCCGTAGGCATGCTTCGGGATCACCGCGGCACCGTCGTACGGGACCGCGAACGTGATCGTGCTGTCGCCGATCCCATCGATCCGCTGCTGGCCGATGATGTTGCCGGCGTCCGACGTGTTCGTGGCATCGATCAGGGTGACGACCGCGACGGCGTTCGGGCCGGGCGCGGCGACGTCGGCCGGGACGACCAGGGTGCCGGTCACCTTGAGCGTTGAGCCGAGGGCCGGCGGGGCGATGATCAGGCTCGCGATGATGATCCCGATCAGGATCACCATGACCGCACGTGCGATGTTGCGAGACACGAGGCGTGGAACCTCCAGCGAGTCGGGATCGAGCGCGATCACGTGATATCGCCCCGCATGCTACAGGCCGCGCGAGGCGAGGGGCATCCGCCGGACCTTGCCGCGCGGTCCGCGGCTGGGCACCGTTCCGGGACCGGATGTCCGGCGTTTGGAGGGTTCGACATGGACGGCAGACAGGCGGCTCAGGCACTCATCGACGGCCTGCCGGAGCCGCGGCGGTCGCAGATGCAGCATCTCCACGACGTCATCCTCGACGCACTCCCCGGGATCGACGTGCGCGTGACCGACTATTCGGGCGACATGATCGGGTACGGCTGGTATGCCTACACGAACAGCAAAGGCCCGGCCGGCGACTGGTTCACGGTGGGCCTGGCGAACCGCAAGGCGTACATCTCGCTCTATGCGATGGGGACGCGCGACGACGGGTACCTGGTGGAGGCCATGCGCGACCGATTCCCCAGCACGAAGGCTGGCCGGAGTTGCGTCAACATCGTCAAGCCCGAGCTGGTCGATGACGACGCGGTCCGGGAACTGGCGCGGGATTCGTGGGCCCAGTTCAAGGATGGGTTCCACCGAGGTATGCTGCCCCAGGCATGACCGACACGCTTCGAG
>JBKJXL010000323.1:0-6286 GCA_046716225.1 Candidatus Limnocylindrales bacterium
CCTGGACGGGAAGGGGGTCTCCGAAGGGGACATCCCTTATCGTGCAGGAAGTCCTGCCAGGACTTGGCACGTTGCGGGCTCGACGCCGGTAGGTTGTCGTGGCTTCATCGGGCCGGTCCCTCTGCCACTCTTGATAAGCACTCTTCGGTTGTCAGCGGATGCTACGGGCGGTGGGTCTGGGTGTCAACGAGAGGGTAGGATCGAGAGGGTAGGATCGAGCGGATGACGGGGAACAGGCAGGCAAGGCGCACTCTCACTCGGTTCGTCGGGGCCGGGCGCGCCCACCAGGCGCGAATCCCGAACGAACGCCTCATGGTGCGATGACCAGATGGCACGAACGGGCAGTTTCGGGGCCGAGCCCACGCTCGGTCGTCCAGATCGTGTGCCTGCCAGGCGCGCGGCACGGTGACGCGGGTCCCGTCGAGCGTGGCGGCCCGGCCGAGGCGCGTCCCGTCGAGCGTGGGCTGCCACGCGTGGACCTCCGCAACCGTTCCGCACCCTTGACGCAACCGGACAGCAACATTCGGGCGTGCTAGCATCCCCGGCAACGCGACTGCGGAAGCCGACTCTCGCGGGCACCTCATTCGAGGCCCGCGTCACGCGCGGCCGGTCGATCGATCGAGATCGTCCGCGCCTGCGAGGTTCCGAGCGTCATGACCACATCGAGCCCCACCCGTACCGGCGTGCGCCACGCGCTGGGCCGGCATGTCCGCGCCAACCTGTCGACCGCTGAGCTCTACGAGGATGCGATCCGGGCCGGTGAGGGCCTCGTCGCCGCCGACGGCCCGATGGTCGTGCGGACCGGCAAGCACACCGGCCGTTCGCCGGAGGACAAGTTCATCGTGGCGAGCCCCGCGACCGACGCGAAGGTCTGGTGGGGCCCGGTCAACCGGCCGATCAGCGAGGCGAACTACGATCGCCTGCGAGCGCGCCTGGTCGCGGACGTCGCCGACCGAAACCTGTACGCCCAGGACTGCTTCATCGGTGCCGCGCCCGAGCATCGGCGGTCGCTGCGGGTCTACACGGAGACGGCCTGGGCGAGCATCTTCGCGCGCAACCTGTTCCGCCAGCCGACGCCCGAGCAGCTCAGGGGCTTCACTCCGAATTTCACGATCATCTGCGTCCCGTCGTTCAAGGCGGATCCCGAGACCGAGGGCACCCGGACGACCACCGCGATCCTCGTCCACCTCAAGCGGATGGAGATCCTCATCGTCGGCACCGAGTACGCCGGCGAGATCAAGAAGGCCGCATTCACGGTGATGAACTTCCTGATGCCCGACGAGGGCGTCCTGCCGATGCACAGCGCCGTCAATGTCGGCGCGGCGGGAGACTCCGTCATCTTCTTCGGTCTATCGGGGACGGGCAAGACGACCCTCTCGGCGGACCCCGAGCGCAGCCTCATCGGCGACGACGAGCACGGCTGGGGAGATGCCGGCGTGTTCAACTTCGAGGGCGGCTGCTACGCGAAGACGATCCGGCTCTCTCCGATGTACGAGCCCGACATCTTCCAGACCACCCGCCGATTCGGGACCATCCTGGAGAACGTGGATCTGGACCCGGCGACACGTGCCCTGGACCTCGACTCGGAGCGGTTCACCGAGAACACCCGCGGCGCCTACCCGCTCGACTTCATCGGCAACGCCGACGAGACGGGCATCGCCGGTCAGCCGCGCAACGTCGTGTTCCTGACCGCCGATGCGTTCGGCGTCCTTCCGCCCATCAGTCGGCTCACCCGTGAACAGGCGGCATACCACTTCATCAGCGGCTACACGGCCAAGCTCGCCGGCACCGAGATCGGCGTGAAGGAGCCGAAGGCCACGTTCTCGACCTGCTTCGGAGCGCCGTTCATGCCGCGCCATCCGGGTGAGTACGCCACGATGCTGGTCGAACGCCTCGAGCGCTGGGACGTGCCGGTCTGGCTGGTCAACACCGGCTGGACGGGCGGTCCGTATGGCACTGGCGAGCGGATGAACATCGCCCATACCCGGTCCATGGTCCGGGCCGCGCTCAGCGGTGCCCTTGACGAGGTGCCCACCCGGACGGACCCGAACTTCGGGGTCGAGGTCCCGGTCGCCTGTCCGGACGTCCCGGCCGCGTTCCTGGATCCGCGCTCCACCTGGGCGGACGGCGCAGCCTACGACGCGGCCGCCCAGCGCTTGGTACGCATGTTCGTCGAGAACTTCGAGGGCTACGCCGAAGGCGTGGACCCGGCCATCGCCGCCGCGGGACCGCGCCCGGCCGCCTAGACTCGCGCTCACCGCCACCCGTCTCGAAGGAGCCTCACGCCATGGCACGCAACAGGGTCACCGTCATCGGCGCCGGCAATGTCGGGGCCACCACCGCCCAGCGGATCGCCGAGGCGGGTCTCGCCGATGTGGTCCTGGTCGATATCGTCGAAGGGCTGCCGCAGGGCAAGGGCCTGGATCTGGCCGAGGCGGCCCCGGTCGTCGGTCACGACGCGCGGGTCACCGGCACGAACGACTACGCGGACACGGCGGATTCCGACATCGTCGTCGTGACGTCCGGCCTGGCGCGTCAGCCCGGGATGAGCCGGGACGACCTGCTGGCGAAGAACGCCGGCATCGTCAAGGCGGTCGTCGAACAGGCTGCGAAGCACTCCCCGAACGCGATCCTGATCATCGTCACGAACCCGCTCGACGCGATGTGCCACGTGGCGATGCAGGCGTCGGGGTTCCCGCGCGAGCGGGTCCTCGGGATGGCCGGCGTCCTGGACTCGGCGCGGTTCCGGACGTTCATCGCCCAGGAGCTTGGCGTGTCGGTCGAGGACACGCATGCCTTCGTCCTGGGCGGACATGGCGACACGATGGTCCCGTTGTCGCGCTACTCCACGGTGGCCGGCGTCCCGATCACGGAACTGCTGTCCGCGGACCGGGTCGCGGCGCTCGAGGAGCGGACGGCCAACGGCGGCGCCGAAGTCGTCGCCCTGCTCAAGACCGGCTCCGCGTTCTACGCCCCGGCCGCGTCCACGTTCGAGATGGTCGATGCGATCCTGCGCGACCGGAAGCGTGTGCTGCCGTGCGCGGTCTTGCTCGACGGAGAGTTCGGCACCACGGGGCTGTTCGTCGGCGTGCCCGTCGTCATGGGGTCGGGTGGGATGGAGCGGGTCTTCGAGATCGAACTGACGGCAGACGAGCGAGTCAAGTTCGATGCGTCGGTCGCAGCGGTCCGGGAGCTGGTCGACAAGCTCCCCGCCTGACCCGGCCGGCGGCCAGATCCCGCCCGAATCAGGAGTTGCGCGGGCGCACCACGGCGACGCGACCGCGGGTGCGCGTTCGGAGCCGACGGCCTAGCATGGGCGGCGCCTGACATCCGGCGCGGGAGAGCCGGACCCGGCACCCGATCTGGGTCACCCCAGGCCATGACCCGGTATCAACTTGGAGGAGATCCATCGTGCGACGATCCCTTGCCGCGCCGGCGGTCGTGCTGCTCATCGCACTGTCGCTGGCCGTCCCGGTCAGCGCCGGACAGCCCGTCTCCGATGGCGCCTCCGCGCCGGTCGCCACCGTCGACACCGGCTACGCCCTGGTCCAGCTCAGAGGCGAGCCGCTGTCAACGTACGTCAAGACGAAGCCCGGCACCGGCAAGAAGATCGATCTCAACCACGCGACCACGAAGTCGTATCGCGCGCAGTTGTCCGCGCAGCGCAACCAGTTCAAGCAGTGGCTGCAGGTCAACGCGCCGAGGGCCCGGATCACCGGGTCGTGGGACATCTCACTTAACGCGGTCGGGGTCAAGCTCAACGGCACCTCCCTGGCCACGCTGCGCAAGGCGCCGCAGGCCAAGCGGGTGGAACTCCAGGGCCTGTACTACCCGACTGCCGAGGACATCGACCTCAGCCTGATCCGGGCGATGGCGGCGTGGGACCACGTCGGCGGTGCCGCGAACGCCGGCAAGGGCGTCAGGATCGGCATCGTCGATTCCGGGATCGACCAGGATCACCCGTGCTTCGACGACGCCGGCTTCACGGCGCCGACCGGGTTCCCGAAGGGCCAGCTCAAGTACACCAACGACAAGGTCATCGTCGCCAGGGTCTTCAGCAACAAGGGCAACCAGAGCGGCTTCGATGCTGAAGCGGTCGGCGATCACGGGACGCACGTCGCCGGGACGGCGGCCTGCAACTATCAGACCGGGCCTGCCAGCGTCGGCACGGCCGCGATCCCGTACGCTCCGTCCGGCGTCGCGCCGGCGGCGTTCCTCGGCAACTACAACGTCTTCCCGGGCGATGTGGCCGGTGCCCGCTCCGAGGACATCCTCAACGCCCTCGACGCCGCCTATGCGGACGGCATGGACGTCGTGAACATGAGCCTGGGTGGGGGAGCGAACGGCATCCAGGATCTCCTGACCATCGCCGTGGACGACCTCGACATCGCCAACATGGTCGTGGCCGTCGCCGCGGGCAACGAAGGTGATGGCGACCCCGAGGCCCACCCGCCGCTGGCGGCCGGGCACTTCACGATCGACTCCCCGGGCTCGGCGGCTCGCGCGCTGACCGCCGGTGCTTCGACGGTTGGGCAGGCCGTCCGATCGCTTGTCCGCCAGGGCGCCACGCTCTACGCGTCCGAGACCGGCGACTTCGTGTCGCCGACGTCGGACCTGACGCGGGCCTCGCTCCTGTCGCCTGCCGGCGTCGCCGTGGCGCTGGTCCCGGGCATCAAGGACGGCTGCGTCCCGTTCCCGGCGAATAGCGCCACGAACCAGATCGTCCTGATCGCCCGCGGCGTGTGCGATTTCGCGGTCAAGGTGAACAACGCCCAGAACGCGGGCGCCGCCGGTGTGATCATCGTCAACCGCGACGAGATTCCGATCCCGATGGGGGATACCCCGGCCCTCGGGAACACGATCCCGGCGGTCATGGTCGGCAAGACAGACGGCCTGTCCCTTGCGGCCAACGTCCCGACCAACGTCACCATCACCGCGCCGCTGTACGTGTCCGAGGAGGACGCGAACACGGCGGCCTTCTCGCCCGTCTCGAACATCCATTCGACCTTCAGCAGCCAGGGCCCGACCGATGTCGACTTCCGCGTGAAGCCGGACGTCACGGCTCCCGGTGAGAACGTCATCAGCGCCCTCCCCGGCGATTGCGGCGCGAACGGCTGCTGGGGCATCAAGAGCGGCACGTCGATGGCCTCGCCGCACCTCGCCGGCGCCGCCGCCGTCGTCCGCGGCGCCCATCCCACCTGGACCGCCGCGCAGGTTCGATCGGCCATCGTCAACACCGCCGCCGTCGGCGTGGTCAAGACCGCCGCCGGTGGGGCTGCCGTCGCCGACGTCAACATCGTCGGGGCGGGTCTCCTCGACCTGTCGGCCGCCATGCGCGCGTCGGCCGGCATCGCGCCGGTCAGCACAGGCTTCGGTGCCGTTCCGAGCGGCTCGGGTCAGACCCGGACCGCCTCCGTGACGATCACCAACCTCTCGGGGGGCTCCGGAACCTTCGCGCTCGGCATCGCCGACACGACCGGGACTGGCGTGTCGTTCTCCGTCAACCAGTCCAGCCTGACGCTGGGTCCCGGTGCGTCGGCCTCCGTCGTCGTGACGATGACCGCTGCCAAGGGCGCCAGCGGTGACCACCAGGCGTGGCTCACCGTCAGGACCGGGACCACGCTCGTGGCCCATGCCGGGTTGTACGTCTTCGGGAAGTAGCTCGCACCCACCCTACGCCGGGCCCCCGCACAGGCGGATCTGGCCTGACTCGGTCGCCCGGTAGTCATACTCGACGCCGCCGACCGAGACGACGACGTGATACCCGGGCGTGATCACCTGCATGTAGACCATGCCGGGCTCCGGGCAACCGAGACTGCTGTCAGACCACTCGACCGCTTCGGCAGTCACGACGGTGGCCGTCGCGAGGTCCGCGCCCGGTACGTCCGTGGCCAGCTGCCGGCGGACCGCTTCCAGGACGGGCTCCGGGACCTCACCGGTCACGGGAGCGCCGGATGGCGGCAGCGTCGGAGGCAGGTCGAGCGATGGACTCGGCCGCACGGGGAGGGACCCGTCTGGGCTGGTCCCGCTGGACGAGCAGCCCACCACGCCGAGCGCGAGGAGGAGCACGACAGGGACCCACGCAAGGCGGGCGGACGTGGACATGCGAGAGGCTCCGTTGCTGGCGTACGACCTACCGTGGTCTGCCCAGACGCCCGCGCCGACGGGCATGTTCCAGCGCTCCGACCGGACCCGACCCGTCTGGCATGCCGTCACCGGGCGATGCTAAGCTCCGGACGTGGGGACCCGATCGGTTCGAGGGTCAGCGCGCGAGCGAGCGAGCGGT
>JBKJXL010000324.1:0-2600 GCA_046716225.1 Candidatus Limnocylindrales bacterium
AGATCAACAACCGCCTGGTCCCGCTCGACTACCGGCTCAAGAACGGCGACATCGTCGAGATCGTCACCACCAAGGGTGAGCACGGCCCGTCGCGCGATTGGATGAATGTCGTCCGCACGAGCCACGCGCGGGAGAAGATCCGCCAATGGTTCAAGCGCAAGGACCGCGACGAGAACATCGTCCACGGTCGCGAATCGCTGGAGCGCGAACTGCGGCGGCTGGCCCGGACATCCATCTCGGCTGTCGGGCCGGAGCGGATCGCGGAGGTCGGCCGGGCGTCGCACCACGAGACGCTGGACGACTTCTACGCCGCGATCGGCTACGGCGCGATCAGTGCCCAGTCCGTCGTGATGAAGCTCGGCGTCGTCGACGACGGTCAGAGCATGCTGCCGCCGGTCGCCCCGCCGCAGGACCTGGTCCGCACCGGTGGGGTCCGGGTCAAGGGCGTCGGCGACCTGCTCATCCGCTACGCGAAGTGCTGTTCTCCGATCCCGGGTGACCCGATCGTCGGCTTCGTCACGCGCGGCAAAGGCGTGACGGTCCACCTCCAGGCGTGTCCCACCGTCGTCAACGAGCGCGAAGTGGGTCGCCTGATCGACGTCGAGTGGGAGTCGCAGGCGACCCAGACCTACCCGATCGCGATCCGGGTCGAGGCGTACGACCGGACCGGTCTGCTCAGCGACATCACCCAGGTGGTGGCGGAGAACAAGGTGAATATCGTGGCCGCGTCGGTCGCGGTCAACACGGACCACACGGCGGTCGTGACCGCGACGCTGCAGGTCCACTCGGTCTCGCAATTGGCCCGGGTGATGAGCCGCATCGAGAACCTCAAGGACGTCCTGAGCGTCCAGCGCGACCTCGGCTAGTGGCGTCGCCTCGGGCCCTTCGAGCGCCGCGCGGGACCCGCGACCTGCTGCCGCCCGCAACGGCGACGTGGACGCGCCTCGAGCGCCTTGCCGCGGATCTCGCGACCCGCTACGGCTACCACCGGATCGAGACCCCGCTGTTCGAGTCCACCGCGGTCTTCGAGCGCGGCGTCGGCGAGGTGACCGACATCGTCGAGAAGGAACTGTTCCGGCTGGCCCCGCGGACCGAGGAGTCAGAGGCACTGGCACTCCGGCCGGAACCGACGGCGGGCATCGTCCGTGCGTACATCCAGCACGGGATGCAGACCTGGCCACAGCCCGTGAAGTTGAGCCAGGTCGGGCCGATGTTCCGCTACGACCGCCCGCAGGCTGGACGCTACCGCCAGTTCTGGCAGTTTGATATCGAGGCGATCGGCGACGCGGGTCCGGCGATCGACGCGGAGATCGTCGAACTCGGCATCCGCTTCTACCGCGAGGCGGGGCTCACGGACGTGGAGGTTGTCCTCAATTCGATCGGTGATCCCGCGTGCCGACCGGGCTATCTCGCCGTCCTGACCGACCACTACCGCGGGCACCGCGACGCCCTCCCGAAGACCGAGCAGGACCGCCTGGAGCGGAACGTCCTCCGACTGCTCGATTCGAAGGACCCGGCGATGGCCGCGATCAATGCCGGCGCCCCGAAGGTCACCGACCACCTGTGCGCACCGTGCGCCGAGCACTTCGCCTCCGTGCGCGCGCACCTCGACACGCTCGAGGTGCCGTACCGGCTGGAGTCGGCCCTCGTCCGTGGTCTCGACTACTACACCCGCACGGCGTTCGAGTTCTCTCTCCCCGGCCGGGACGGTCAGCAGCAGGCGCTCGGCGGCGGGGGCCGATACGACGGACTCGTGGAACTTCTCGGCGGTCGGCCGACGCCCGGGATCGGGTTCGGGGTGGGGCTGGATCGGGTGATCATGGCCCTGGCCGAGCGGGGTGCCGCGGAACCCGGGCCGACGACCGCAGCCGTCGTCGTCGGGGCAGACCCCGTGGCCACCGCCGAACGGTTGCGCGTCGCCACGGACCTGCGAGCCGCCGGCCTGAACGCCCGGGCCGACCTGACCCATCGGCGCCTGGGCAAGCAGCTCGAGGCGGCGGCGAAAGACCACGCCCATTTCGCCGTGATCGTCGGGGACGAGCTGACCGCGGGGGAGGTCCAGCTGCGAGACCTGCCGGCCGGTACCCAGAAGGTCGTGCCAGTCGCCGAGCTCGCGCAGGAGGTGACGCGGGCGCACGGCGCCCATCGCCACGGAGCGCGCGAGACAAGCGGGCCATTGACGCCGGGTCGACAATCGAGTCCTGAAGTAACCGATCGGTCGTGACTCGTGCAGGTCGAACCGTTCCTGGCAAGCGTGATTCGGGCCCCGTCGCCCTCGGCAACGTGCAGCTGTGAGCACTGGATGTACTGCGACCATGCATGTCATCACCGCTCATGCGATCCCACCGAGAACGCCTGCGACATCACGTTCCTGCCGGACGAGGGCGGACTGACTCGGTGGGGCTGTCCCGATTGCACGCCGGGATCGGGTCGGCCGCACGTCCTGGGCTGCGAGCTCATCGGCTGGAGCGTGCCGGCGCGTCCACGCGACTGACACCGCGCTCGATACCGGCCCGACCGTGTGCCGGCATGCCGGTCCCGGTTGAGCGGCTACGATACCGCGACCATGACCGACCACCAGCCCAGTCTTGCCACGCCCT
>JBKJXL010000325.1:0-2761 GCA_046716225.1 Candidatus Limnocylindrales bacterium
TCGATCGCGCCGCCGGTCCGGAGTGGCGGTAGGCTGCTCGATTGGGGCCGTCGTATCGGCGGTAGCGAGCCGTCGCCCGCGCTCCGAACCCGCGGGACCGGCCCGGGCGGGACCTACGCGCCGGCGAGCCTGTGGCTACTCCGCCTGTTCTGGAGCCGCCGGCCCCGGAAGGATGACCTCGGTGGCCTCGCCTGGTGCCAGGATCCGCGCGTCGCACCCCGGGGCGTGGCGCGCCATCGCCGTGGCGAATGCGACTGCCGGTCGGTCGAGCGATCGGCGGTACGCTCGATCGAGGCCGCGAGGGTAGAGCGTGCCCCAGTGGATCGGCACGACGACCTTCGATGCGATGAGCTCCGCCACCGCGGCCGCCCCGTCGGCGTCGAGATGGCCGGGACCCGGGTGCGGGCCCCATTTCCCGATGGGCAAGAGCGCGATGTCGACGCGGCCGCTGAGCTCGGCCATCCGCGGGAAGAACGCTGTGTCACCGGCGAAGTAGATGCTCGACCGGCCTTCGAGCAGGTAGCCCACCGCGCGTGCCCGGGCTTCGAACGGCCAGCGCACGTGGCGGGCTGGGACCGCGGTTATCGTCCAATCGCCGAGTGGGTGGGATCCGCCCACATCCAGCGCCCGCACCCGTCGCCCGGTCCGCTGGGCGGCTCGAGCCAGGCCGTGGGGCACGACCACGAGCGGGTCGCCCTGGAGGTAGCTCAGCGAGCGGGGATCGAAGTGGTCCGGATGCGCATGCGAGATCAGGACGAGGTCCAGGGGGCCGATCGCGGCGGGGTCCGGCACGGGGCCGTGGCGGCGCAGTGGTCCCAGGCGGTCACGAAGGAACGGATCCGTCAGGCAGCGGAGTCCGTCGGCTTCGATCAGGACGGTCGCGTGGCCGACATAGGTGAGCCGAGTCCGCCGCTCGCCGTCAGGCACCCAAGACCGACCGCCATCCGGTCCCTCGTGCCTCCTTCGAACGGGGCATGCGCGTCAGCGTGAAGGCGCCGCCGACGAGCGCCCCGATGGTCGACTCGATCATGTCGTCCATCGTGTCCTGGTACGTCAGATCCATCCCGCGTGCCCCGAAGCGATAGGCCACGTACTCCATGATCTCCCACAAGGTCTGTGCGGTGATCCCGATCCCGGCCCCAGCCAGCGCCGCCTGCCACGGCTCGTCGACGTGCGGCGCCGCAACCGCGCCACCGACGCCAGCGACGATCGCGCCGTTGGCGAGATGGACGAGGTCGTCGATCCGCCGGCGCTGGTAGATGCCCGCGGCGTTGCCGACGGCATCGAGCAGGAGCGGGATCGAGACGGCGAGGTCGAGCCCGCGCGGGTACCGACCGCGCCCCGGTAGCAGGCGCCACGCCAGGGGTACCAGACACGTCGCGCCGACGTAGCCGATCGCCCGGGTGCGCATCGCCTTGCCCCGGTAGCGCGGCTCGTCGTGGCGGAGGGTGGCGTCGATGGCGACCGCGATGATGGTGGCCTTCATCGCCACGAGCGCGGTCCAGGCCACCAGCTCGAGGCCTTGCGGACGTGCAGGGCTGGGTGGCACGCGGCCCGATGGCGGCGCGACTGGGGTCCCGGTCCAGTCCACAGGTCCTCCAGGAGTCAGTCATCGACCACGGCTCGCACGGCAGGTGCCGTGCGGATCTGGGCCATGACCATACCGCCGATCGCGTGCTGGCGTCGGCGACGCGACCCGACGGGTCGAGGGTGTGCGCGCACGCACCGATTCCGGCCGGACTTGCTGTGCGGACCGGTGGTATCCGGTGTGGTCTGGTGGGCTCTGGTGGAGTGAGCCGGTAGCCCATAAGTACTTGTCCCGGCTGGGACCCCAGCGCATGCTGCTGGGAGCACACAACCACCGAGCGCGAGGTCGATCTGTCCCGGCCGTCACGGGCCGGGCGATCGACTCTCCCTCGGGTCAGACCGTCCTTCCCGTTTCATGACGCCGCCCCCCCGAGCGGCGTTGCGACCGGGGCGCTCCGTGCAGATGGGGTGCCTCGGTCGTTCCACTTCCTGGCCGGTCAGGGGCCCTCGCCTACAGGCGCCCGCGGCGCAGCGATGGCGCGAGCCAGCACCAGCGCCGCCTCGAACGTCATCGCGCCCTTCCGCCAGAAGCGCCTCCGCCCGCGCTCCCAGGCGATCCCGCGCGAGCGGTGTCGAAGTCCTTGGCCCAGTAGGCGATCCCGCCGGCCGCGGAAAGGACGCCGATCCGGACGCCCAGGTCGACATCCGCCGCAGGGATCGCACGGAACTCGAGCGTCCACGCCGCAGCCTCGCCGAGCTGCGAGCGGAGTTGCCAGGTGCTGTCGGTCTCGGACGCGAAGCGCGAGACCGATGGGTCACGCCCCCTGTTCGACCTCGTAGATGGTCTGGGCTTCAAGGCCGTGGGCCTCGCGATGGACGCGGGCCGCCGTCTCCTTGTCCGGAGCGTCCACGAGGCAGAAGATCTTGCCCGCCGCTTCGTCGACCCAGTAATGCTTGTAATCGACGCCGTACTGGGCCTGGACCACGAGATCCTTCTCGTGGGCTCCGGCCACGTCGGCCGCTTTCACGCCAGGCACGTCGTGGATGTCCATGTAGGTCGGCATGTGTTCGCTCCTGTTGGGGTTGTGGAGCCAACATGATGCCATGCACGCTGACCTGCGGTGCCACCAAGCCGTACGCTGACGTCGGCCGCCGACTCCCGGCGCACGTTCGAGGGAGGGCAAGCCCATGAGCACGCTGGATCGGCCAGTCGGGTCGCCGAAGTTGGGCCTCA
>JBKJXL010000326.1:0-4995 GCA_046716225.1 Candidatus Limnocylindrales bacterium
ACCCACGCCCACGCCGACACCCACGCCCACGCCGACACCGACTCCGACACCCAGGCCCACGCCGACACCCACGCCCACCCCGACTCCGACACCGACACCCACGCCCACGCCGGCGCCCTGACCGAGGTCAGACCTCCGCGTCCTCCCACAGGCTCCAGCGCGGCGTCGCTACAGCGGGGGCGATATCCGGTCCGGGCGAGGGCGACCCAAGGGCATGGCGTCGCCGTCGGTCAGGCGTCGTCGTGACCGCCTCGACGACCTCGATGAACTCGCGTCGTTGAACGGGTGTTCGAACGAACGGCGGCGGAAGTGTGCCGGCGGAGGGAGCGCCTGTGTCGAGCGGCTCGGCGCGCGATTCCCAGCAAGCCCGGATCTCGTCGCCGCTGATCGGCTGGCGCTGTCGGTCCAGCCCGCAATAGCCCATCTTCGCCGCGACCGAGGACCGGAAATGGCGACAGGTCCCGCACGACGTAGTGGAACGGCGACAGACCCAGCAGCGGGCCGTCTCCGCCTGGGGGGTGCCGCAGTGTGGACAGCGCCACATCGCCATGGTTGGGATGGTAGCTGCGCGTGCGCTCGCTGTCGACCATCACTCGTTGCCCTCGACCGATGATCGTGCCGCCCGAACCACATCGACCGACTGATGCACGCCACATGTTCATCCGGGCCGCATCTGGCCATTGATGGCTGTCGTCCGGGGCGACGGATGGTCCTCGACGCCGTCGCTGTGGTTGTGGTTGCTCGTACCGTGTGCACTCGGTCGGGCATGACATGGCGAACGGCGGCTGCCGGAGCCCGACCACCGTCGCGAGCGCTCGAAATGAACACCTGCTGTGCATCGTGGCGCCAGCCGGCACGTCACGCGCGCGGGCCGCGCACCGGTCCCCGGCGGACCGCGCACCGGTCCCGCCGCGGCTACCTGCGGATCGTGATGACCGTGAAGTCCTGGGTCGAGCCGAACTCGTCACTGGAGACGAGCACCGTGGCACTGCCCTGCCCGAGGTCGGCGCCCTTCGGGATCGTCGTGCGGAATGTGGCGGATCCGTTGGCGGAGGTGGTGCCCTCGGCCGTGATCGTCGGGATGCCCGGGATCGACAGGGTGAATGTGACGCTCGCCCCGGCAAGGGGTCGTCCGTCCGGGTCGTTCGCGTTCGCCGTAAGACGGATCCCCTCGGGCAAGTTGCCGCGACGGATCGAGTACGTTGACGACACCAGGGACACGGCCAGCCTGCCGGTCCCGCGCTTCACCACGAGTTCGAGCTTCGAGACGTTGCCTGCCGGGTCCGTCCCGTCGATGGTGATCCGGTTGACCCCGGCGGTGATGGCCAGCGTCAGGCTGAACGTGCCGTCGCTGAGCGCGTCACCGGTGATCGAGGCGCCGTTGGTCGCGTTCCGGGCGATCAGCGTCGTGCGGCCCTGGGTCTTGCCCTTGATGACGACCGCCGCCCGGTTGACGATCCCGCCGTTCTTCGGGGACGAGACGGTGATCTTCGGAGGCGCCTGATCCTGGATGAATCGCACGACCGGCGACGGCTCGGATTCGCCGCCCGGCCCGACGATGGTGACGGTGAAGTCGTTCTGACCCTTGGTGAGCGTGACCGGGACGATCGTCACCGGTCCGGCGATCGGCACCTCCTCGATCGGCGCCGGCTCCTGGTCCTTGAGCGCGAGGTAGATCTTGAGCGTGTGGTCGCTCTGGCCGACGATGTCGCTCGGGACGGTGATCGTCAGGTCGGTCGAATCGGAGCGCGTGTATGGCTCCTCGGGCGCCTTGACCAACGGCGAGTCGCTGACCTGGGCGAACGACGGGGTCGGTGAGGGTGTCGCCGTGACGCCTTCGACGAATCCGCCCACGGTCGAGCCGATCGCGCCGACGACCCGCCCGAGCCCGCCCATCCCGACGTAGAGGACGCCAAGACCGAGGGCGACGAGGGCGAGGGCCAGGATGAGGCGCCCGACGAATGGCATGCCGCCGCGCTCGATGGGGCGGTGTCCGGAGAGGCGGCCGGGGGTCGGGGATGGGGTCCTGACCCGCGTGGTGGTCGGTCGAGCACCGACGGGGGGTCGTGGGCGAACGTGGTTCGGCCGAGCGCCGCGCCGGGTCGTCATCGGGCGGATTGTCGCACGGGTCGGCCAGCGACGACGGAACGCGCTCGAGGAGTCGCGCTCCGCTCGGCCTGACGACCGTGTCGGCACGGGGTGGTGCGTTGTACTCTGGCGCGGTCGGCGCGCGCGGCCAACCGCCCGTGCGCCCTGCAACGAGGGATGGTGTGCACCAACGGGAGCCGCGCAGCGGACGTTCACCCAGCGGGGCGACGGGACGCCCGGCCTTCGGGCTCGGGCCTATCGCCAGGGTGGCGCCGTCGTCCGCGGCTGCTCGATCGCAGTCCGGTGCCACGGCCATGTCGTCCGCACCGCGTCCCGGGTTCGGGTTGCCGAATCTGCGGCGCAACGTATGCCCACACTTCTATATGACGGGTTCGCGCGGGGCGATCCCGATCCAGGCGCCCCATCTGCTCAAGGCCCTCATCCGCCAGGATGCCAACATCTCGCGCTGCCAGCTGCGCGGTGGCGTCCACATGGACCAGGGCTTCGTCAACGACGTGTGTCTGACCCCGCGCTTCAACCAGTGCGTCTTCTACGAGGACGAGCTGTCCCGGGAGTGACCGGCATCACGGAACCACTCACCTACGATCAGGCCCTCGAGGCCATCGCCGAACGCGGCCGTTTCGGCGTCAACCTGGGGCTGGGGCGAGTGCGCGCCGTCCTTCGCGAACTCGGCGATCCGCAGTTGCGGCTGCGCGGCGCCCTGGTCGCCGGCACGAATGGCAAGGGCAGTGTCCTCGCGCTCACCGGTTCCGCGTTGCGCGCGGCCGGCATTCGCGTCGGCGAGACGCCCAAGCCGCATCTCGTGTCCTATCGCGAACGCCTGATCGTGGACGGCCGGCCCGTGCCCCCCGATGTGTTCGCCAGACTGGTCGGCGAGATCCTCGCGGCAGCCGACCGCATCCCGACACGCCTGGGTGAACCCACCGAGTTCGAGTTGCTCACGGCCGTCATCTTCCGCTGGTTCGCCGAGCAGGAGCTCGACGTCTCCCTGGTGGAGGTCGGTCTCGGCGGACGGCTTGACGCCACGCACGCCTGGGACGGCGGTGTGGCTGTCGTGACCAACGTTGACCTCGACCACCAGGATCGCCTCGGTGACACGGTCACGGCGATCGCCCGCGAGAAGGCGGCGATCATCGAGCGAGGGGACCTGGCCGTGACCGGGGCGACCGGCGACGCCCTGGCGGTCATCCACCGGCGTGCAAGGCGGCTCGATGTGCCCCTGACGGTGGTCCACGCCGCGCCGGTCCTCGAGTGGGATCGGGATGGCCTGGTCGTCGACCTGCCGACCCTTGGCTCGACGCGGGTGGGGCTGCGCGGCCGACACCAGGCGGCCAACGTCGCGGTCGCGGATGCCACGCTCGACGCGCTCGAGGCTGCCGGCATCGCCCGGGTCGGACCCGAGGCCCGGCGGCGCGGTTACGCCGCGGTGACGTGGCCTGGACGGCTGGAACTCATCGAGACCGCCGGCCGCGAGGTCCTCCTCGACGGTGCCCATAACCCGGCCGGTGCCGTCGCCCTCGCGGAGGCCCTGGACGACCTGCGCCCGTTCCTGATGCCCGGACCGATCACCCTGCTGACGGCATCGATGGCCGACAAGGACGTCATGGGCGTGGTCGCCGCGCTCGCTCGCTCGTCCGCCCTCAGGGATGCGACCGTCCTGTGCGTCGCGGTCGACGTGCCACGCTCGATGCCGGCGCGCGACCTGGCCGATGTCTGGCGTTCCGCCGATCCCCCGCCCGGCCGGGTCGAGACGCTCGACTCCGTGGACGAGGGCCTGCGCAGGGCGCTCGAGACGGCCGACGGCCCGATCGTCGTGGCTGGGTCGCTGTATCTGGTCGGAGCGGTCCGCGGTCGCATCGTGCAGGATGACGTGCCATGACGACGACCACCCGGATCGGGCCGGCAATATTCACGTGGGGTGCCCGGACCTACGTCATGGGCATCCTCAACGTGACGCCCGATTCCTTCTCTGGCGACGGGTTGCTGCGGTCGGCGGACCCGGTCGAGGCCGCTGTCGCCGCCGCGCGGGCGATGGTGGCCGAGGGCGTGGACATCCTCGACATCGGGGGGGAGTCGACCCGCCCCGGGCACGACTCCGTGGATGCCGTGGCCGAAGCGGCGCGAGTGGTGCCGGTCGTCGCCGCGATCCGCGCCGCCCTTCCGGACACCCCGATCAGCGTGGATACGACCAAGGCATCCGTCGCGGAGGCGGCTATCGATGCCGGGGCCGACCTCATCAACGACGTCTGGGGCGTCGGGCCGGACGACGCCCTGGCCCGCCTCGCCGCCGAGCGTCGCGTTCCGCTCGTGGTCATGCACAACCGCGACCGAGCCGACTATTCGAACCTGATGGACGAGATCGTGACGGACCTGCGTGCGGCCCTGGACCGGGCGATCCGGCTCGGCCTGGATCCGGACGACCTGATCGTCGATCCTGGGTTCGGGTTCGGCAAGACCGCCCAGCACAACCTGGTCCTGCTGCGTGACCTGGGGACGCTCCGAACGCTCGGGCGACCGATCCTGCTGGGCGCCAGCCGCAAGTCCACCTTGGGCCTCGTCCTGGATCTGCCGGCCGATCAGCGCCTGGAGCCGACGATCGCCACGACCGCGCTTGGCATCGCCGCGGGCGCGGACCTGGTCCGCGTCCACGACGTGTCGGCCAACGTCCGGGCGGCCAGGCTGAGCGATGCTGTCGTCCGCGGGACCTGGCGCCCGGCGACGGCGACTGGAGGGGTCACGTGAGCGATCGCATCGTCCTGACCAACATGCGGTTCAAGGGACGCCACGGCTACTACGAGCACGAGCTCCTCGCAGCCCAGCCGTTCGAGGTGGACGTGGAGCTGGTCCTGGACCTCCAGCGAGCCGGCGTAGAGGATGACCTGACCC
>JBKJXL010000327.1:0-4601 GCA_046716225.1 Candidatus Limnocylindrales bacterium
TCCCTCCCCTGGGTGACCTGTCGCTGCCACTGACGCTGGGCGGCGAGGTGCGCGAGACCGTGTACGACAGGGTGCCGCTGCCGCGTGTGTTCGTCGGGTTCCGCGCCCCGGTCTTCGGCGACACCCGGCTCGACGCTCTGGACGTCGCGGGTCAGATCCTGGCCGGCGGGAAGGGCAGTCGGTTGGACCGGCGTCTGGTTCGCGAGGAGCGCATCGCGCAGGACGTGGCGATCTTCACGCTCGGGTTCATCGGCGGTGCATCGATCTGCGCCGGCTGGGCGACTGTTCGCCCGGGCGTGGACCCGGCCCTGGTCGAGGCGGCATTCCACGAGGAACTCGCGCGCCTCACGACCGACCTCATCAGCGACGACGAGCTGGCCCGGGCCCGTGCCCTGGTCGAGGCCGACGAGCTCGGAGCGCTCCAGCGGGTCGAGGAGCGCGCGGACCGCCTGTCGATGTACGCGACGCTGTTCGACGACCCGGGGCTCATCAATCGGATGCTGGCGCGCTACCTGGCGGTCACGCCGGAGGAGATCCGGGCTGTGGCGGCGACGGTCTTCCGGCCCGACAACCGACTGGTGTTGACGTACCTGCCCATGGACGAGGCAGGCGACGCGGCGACCGTCGCGACGGAGGCCGTCGCATGAGCGCGCTCGACGAGCTCACGCGCGACGGCCCGGTGGTCGCCGAGCGGCCGATCCCCGGCACGCCCCGGCCGTATCACTTCCCGGCTGTGACGACCCACAGGCTGTCCAACGGCCTCACGATCCTGCTCGCGGACCTGCCGGGTCGGCCCCTGGTCTCGGCCTCGCTGATCATGGCCAATGGGGCCGCGGACGAGTCCGCCGAGACGGCTGGCGCGACGGTCCTGGCCGCTCGCGCCCTGTCCGAAGGGACCGAGCAGTACGACGCGATCGGCCTGGTGGAGGCCACCGAACGCCTTGGTGCATCCCTCCATGCGGAAGCGGGCTGGGACGCCCTGACAGCGGGCATCGAAGTCCCGGCCGACCGCCTGCCGGCTGCCCTGGAGCTGCTGGCGGAGCTGATCCTGCGACCGACCTTCCCGGCCAACGAGGTGGGGCGGCTGCGCGAGGAACGCCTGAATGACCTGCTGCAGGCGCGCGCGGATCCGCGCCGCCGCGCCGAGGAGGCCTACATCGAGACGATCTACTCGCCCGCTTCTCCCTACCACCGCCCTGCAGGTGGCGTCCGTGAGACCGTCGAGAACCTTGGACCGGAGGACCTTCGGGCCGCCTACGAACGGGGTCTCGATCCAGGTCGGGCGACTCTCATCGTCGCGGGCGAGATCGGCGGCATCGACGTCCCGGCGGTCGTCGAGCGCCTGTTCGGCGACTGGACGACGGCGACAGGCTCCCACGCTGTCGGTCGCATCGACGATTCGGGTACCGGTGCCGGTCGCGTCGTCCGGGTCATCCACCGAGCGGGCTCGGTCCAGACCGAGATCCGAGTGGGCCACCCGGGCCTGTCACGGCGGATCCCGGACTTCCATGCCGTCTCGGTCATGAGCGCGATCCTCGGCGGGCTGTTCAACTCGCGTCTCAACATGCGGCTTCGCGAGGAGAAGGGCTACACCTACGGCGCGGGCGCCGGCTTCGACCTTCGCCGGGGTGCAGGCCCGTTCGCCGCACGAGCCGCGGTCAACACCGAGGTGACCGTTCCGGCCGTCGTCGAGATGCTGGCCGAGCTCGAGCGGATGCGCGACGAGCCGGTCACCGCCGACGAGGTGACCGCGGCGAAGGACTACCTGATCGGCGTGTTCCCGCTGCGGTTCGAGACGGCCGGCGCTGTGGGAGGCGCGCTGGGCGGCCTGGTCGTGCATGGCCTGACCGTCGACGAGCTCGTGACCTATCGCGAGCGGATCGAGGCGGTCGATGCCGACGCCATCGCGGCGGCGGCGCGCGAGCACCTGCACATCGCGGACGCGGCGATCGTGCTCGTTGGCGATGCGGACGCCTTCGGGGCTGAGCTGGCCGCCGCGGGCCTCGGGCCGATCATGATCGAACGCGACGATGTCGAGGACGCCCCACTGGCGTCGGGCGCAAGCGATGACGAGGTTCACGCCACGGGACCCGTGGACGACGACGGGGAGGCTGGCCCCACGTCCGGCGCCGATACCCTCCCCGACGGCGATGCCGCTGTGGACGATGGGGCGGAGACGTCTGGCATCGTGGGCGAGGTCGGGCCCGCCTGACTCGAAAGCATCGTTTTGTTGTCGGTGTGCAACGCGATAGGTAGAAAGTACTAGACGCGCGCCCAGGACCCGGTCAGTCTGGGTGGTCCGACGGATGAGGCTCGGTCCAGGTGGCGAGCCGCACCGCCAGTCGCCAGAAGGCAGATACGGACGTATGCGGATCCCTCGCGCCAGCCGCCGCTCCCGAACGTTGCCAGCGGGCCAAAGCGTCGTCGAGTTCGCGCTTGTGCTCCCGCTGATGGTGTTCGTGCTGTTCGCCATCCTGGACTTCGCACGCGTCTACACCACATTGGTGAGCGTCGAGTCGGCCGCGCGCGAGGCGGCGGACTACGGGACGACCCTGGGAGCCGGCAAGTGGCAGGTCGGCACCCCGGCCGACGCGACCGTCGCCGAGATGCAGCGACGGGCCTGCATCGCCGCGAGCGACCTCCCTGGGTACGCGGATCCGGATTCCGATCCGGTGACCGGCAACTGCACGAACCCGACCTTCGCCTACTGCATGACCCCGACCGTGGGCGGTCCATGCGGACCGTTGGACGCGAGTGCCGTATGTGACGACCCGTTGCGGACGACGCCGTGCCGGGTGACCGTCACGCTCTCATTCGATTTCCGTCTGATCGCGCCGCTGGGCATCGACTTCTACGGCGTGCGCCTCGGACTCCCTGCGTCGCTCGCGCTCCAGCGCGACAGCACCTTCGCCATGACCGACATCGACCTCGCGACCGGGCCGTGAGCGGGTCTTCGCGCCATACCGCGCGTCGTCGTCGTCGCCGCAGCCGCGGCCAGGCGATGGTCGAGTTCGCCCTCGTGGCCCCGATGTTCTTCATGGTCCTGTTCGGGATCATCGAGGCCGGGCGTTTCATCTTCTATTACGAGACCCTCAACAACGCGACGCGCGAGGGCGCGCGGTACGCGATCGTCAACGGGGCCAACACGATCGGTTGCTCGACCGGACCGCCACTGCCGGGGAAAACATCGTGCGACCCGGCCGGGGACGACGTCAGGGAGCGTGTCCGGGACGCGGCGTTCGGTGTCCTGAGTCCGATCACGGTCGACCCGGTCTGGCACGACCCGGCCAACAACGGGCGTGGGTCCACGGTGACGGTGTCTGCCACATTCACCTACCAGAGTCTGGTCCCGCTCGTGCCCCATCCCCCCATCACGATCAACGCGGAGTCGAGCCTTGTCATCAACAATTGACCGATCCCGGGAACGTGGGCAGGTCCTCGTGCTCTTCGCGGGCGGGCTCATCGGCCTGCTGCTGATGGCGGCCCTCGCGTTCGACGTCGGGATGATGCTCGTCGAACGTCGCGACCAGCAGAACGCTGCCGACGCGGCCGCGCTTGCGGGCGCCCGATTCGTGCTCAGCTCAGCGACTGATGCCGAGACCGCCGCCCGTCAGCTCGCCATCGACAACGGCTACGACGACGCGGCTGCCGACGAGGTCGTCAACGTGTACATCCCGGCCATCCACGGCCGCTATGCCGGGCTGCCGGGCTTCATCGAGGTCCAGATCGAAGCGTCGCGCCCGTCCATCTTCGGCGGCATCATCGGCCAGGCCGCGTGGCCCGTCGGCGCCTTCGCGGTCGCGACCAACAGCCAGAACCTGACTTTCCCATTCTCGATGATGGCGCTTGACCTGACCGAGTGCAAGGCCATCGCGGTGTCAGGGACGGGGGTCGTCGAGGCCTACGCCAATATCCAGTCCAACTCCAACGGTTCCGAATGCACCGGAGCACCGATCGGGTTCAGCCGGACAGGGGGCAGCACCATCAACGTCATCGCGCCCGATGCCACGTGCCGTGCCGTCGGCGAGCTCCTTGACCAGGGCAGTGGCTCGATGACCTGCACGGCGGCCCAGAAATCGTTCGCCCTGCCCGATCCGTTGCGCGACCTGGAGGCACCGGCCAAGCCAGCGCCCGCCCCCGCGATGCAGTTCGTGGGTCCAGGGACGGGCCCGACCCAGCCACCGAAGCATTGCCCGGGCCGAACGGGCGGCGACGCCCCCAACGAGTCCGCCCCGAGCACCTGTGTCCTGGGCAGTCCAAGCGGGACATACTCGGGCCTTTCCTGGATCCTGTACCCGGGCCTCTACCCGGGCGGCCTGAATGTCTCGGCCGATACCACGGCCTACCTGATGCCCGGGATCTATTGGATCGGCGGCGGTGGAGTCGACATCGGCGGCGGCGGATCGATCGTCTCGATCGGGGTGGAAGCGGACGCCACACCGCTGGTCTCCTCAGCCCCGTGCGCCGCGAAGGTACTCCCCGCCGACCTGTGTGGTGGCGTCATGTTCTACAACTCGACGCTCCCGAACGAGCCCGGCGGTCCGTTCATCCTCAACTCGAATGCGGCCACGATGAAGCTCGCGTCCCTCGACGTCCCGACG
>JBKJXL010000328.1:0-4412 GCA_046716225.1 Candidatus Limnocylindrales bacterium
CCCTCGGTCTCCTCGATGGCCTTGAGCGTGTCGCGACTCAGCCCGGTCTCACCGAACGCCGAGACGCGCAGGTCCGCCCTGCCCACGAGCTCACGCACCGTCCGCTCGACGGAGGTCTCGATGGCGACGTTCGTGGCCAGTCCGGCGAACAGGACGGCGACCCCGAGCGCGACCCCGATGATCGTCAGGATCGTGCGGCCCGGACGAGCGCGGAGGCTGCGCCAGGCGATCCGGTCCACGCCCTATAGCCCGAGCTGGGCGAGTCGCGCGATGAGCGGCGTGGGGTCGTGCGAATCGCGTCGGCCCAGCACGATCGTGTCGCGGATCCGCCCGTCGCCGACGACCAGGACGCGGTCCGCATAGGCCGCGGCCTTCGAGTCGTGGGTCACGAGTACGATCGTCTGGTGGCGTTCCACGCAGGAGCGCCAGAGCGCATCGAGGATCTCGGTGCCGGACGTGTAGTCCAGGTTCCCGGTGGGCTCGTCGGCGAAGAGCAGAGCCGGGCGGGTGACCAGCGCTCGGGCGACGGCCACGCGCTGCTGCTCCCCCACCGAGAGTTGATCGGGCTTGTGGTGGGCCTTGCCGGTCAGGTCCACCAGCGCGATCGCGTCGCGGATCCGTGCCTTGAGGTCGTCCTTGGACGGATCCTGGCCCGCGATCGTGAACGGCAGGGCCACGTTCTCGGTGACGTCCAGCAGCGGGATCAGGTTGAACGACTGGAAGACGAAGCCGGTGCGATCGCGGCGGAGGCGGGTCACCTCGTCGTCCGAGAGGTCACTCACGACCTGGCCCTCGAGGACGACCACCCCGGAACTCGGCTTGTCAAGGCCGCCGAGGAGCTGCAGGAGCGTGGACTTGCCCGAACCGGACGGGCCCATCAGGGCGACGAACTCGCCCTCCTCCACGGTCAGGGACACGCCACGCAGCGCGTCCACGATGGTCTCACCGAGTGGATAGGACTTGGCCAGCTCGCGAGCCTCGAGGATGGGCGGCATGGCGGGCAGTGTAGTGGTCACCCGCCGAAGAACGCGCCGGCGATGCTGCCGACGATCGTCTCGATGAGGCCCAGGCTGGGCGCACTGTCCGTGATCCGCAGACCCTGGTCGGACTCGGCCGCGAACGGTGGCGCGGTCGCTTCCGGCGGCGGCTGGGGCGCCAGCGCGCCAGGATCCGGCGTCGGGTCCAGCGGCTTTGGGGTGGGGATCGGGGTCGGCGATGGCGTGGGCACGGAGGTCGGCTTTGGCGTCGGTTTCGGGCTGGGTCTCGGCGTCGCCCGGGCGGTGGCGGCGGGCCTGGGCTTCGGGGTCGCCTTCGCCGTCGGCTTCGGGGTGGCCTTCACGGTGGTGCCGCACTTGTCGGCGAACAGGACGGTCCACATCTTCTTGCCGTCGGCGCCCTTGTACGAGCCGACGCCGATGACATCCCAGCTCTTGCCCAGGATGTTGGCGCGATGGCCGGACGAGCCCATGAACATCTGGTGGATCTGCGCTGTGGCCTCGGCCTCCGGGTAGGTGTTCCAGCCGATGTTCTCGCCGGCCACCTTGTAGCAGTAGCCCTTGGCGTCGAGCTTCTTGTAGACCTTGCCGTAACCCGGGATGTCGTGGCTGAAGTAGTCGCGCACGATCATGTCCTTGCTGCGCCAGCGGGCGACCGAGGTGAGGGTCGAGTCCACCTTGAGCGCCTTCAGCCCGGCCGCCGCTCGACTCTGGTTCGTGAGCGAGACGAGCAGTCTCTCGGAGGCCGAGGAGGCCGAACCAGCGTCCCACGCGAGGGTCGCCGACGGCGTGGCGAGACTGAAGACGGCCGTCGCCAGGAAGGCGAGGGCGACGAGCAGGGCCATCGGGCGATGGCCACGACGATGGCCGAACCGGCAGGCGAGCGACATCCTTGGCGGGATCTCCAGGTCACCGGCTGGGGTCTCCGGTGTGGTCCTCACCGTAGACGTGCGGTCCGCGTGGGTCGCTCGTGCGATGGTCCCGGTCGTCCGGCGCGCTGGTACCGGCCGGTCCGGTGCGGTCTGGTGGGGTGCGTGGTGGTTCGGATGAGTCCGGTTGAGTAGCTTGGCGGGACCTGGGACCTGGCAGGGCCGCATCCGGAACGAAACCCTCGTGGACGCGTACGAGGATCGGCGATCCGTGTCGGATCTGGCCGCCGACCATGCAGGCTCATCGGGAACGCGGCCCTGTCAGGTCCCTGGGGCGGGGTGCTGGCCTCGCCGATCTGCGCGACCGGCGTCGGATGTCGGGTACACTCCCCTCGCCGCCGGGCTCCGGATCGCGCCCAGCGATCGTCGTCCGACGCGATGGTGGCCTTAGCTCAATGGCAGAGCAGCGGTTTGGGGAACCGCCGGTTGAGGGTGCGAGCCCCTCAGGCCACCCCAATCACCTCGCGGCGAGCACGCTCCGGGACCAGTCGCGGACGATCTCGCCGAGCGTCTCGAGGCCCACGACACCGTGGCCCAGCACCGCATCATGGAAGGCGCGGATGTCGAAGGCGTCGCCTTGTTCCTCGGTGGCCGCAGCTCTCAGCCGCAGGATCTCGCGCTGCCCGATCTTGTAGGCGAGGGCCTGGCCCGGGTTGGCAATGTAGCGGTCGATCTCATTGACGACGTTGTTCGACGCCAGGACGGTGTGCTCCAGCATGAAGTCGATGGCCCGCTGGCGCGTCCAACCAAGCGCATGCATGCCCGTATCGACGACGAGACGACACGCCCGCCAAGCATCGAACGAGAGCACGCCGATCCGATCCAGGTCGCCCGAGTAGAGGCCCATCTCGTCGGCCAGCCGCTCCGTGTAGAGGCCCCAGCCTTCCACGTAGGCGGTCGGCCCGCCGTGCCGACGGAAGTCGGGCAGGTCCGTCAGGTCCTGGCTGATCGCGAGCTGCAGGTGATGGCCCGGCACCGCCTCGTGATAGGCAAGGGCCTGCGCCTCGTAGCGGGGCCGGGTCGTGGGTTCCCAAGTGTTGATGGCGTACTGGCCGGGGCGCGAGCCGTCTATCGCCGGCTGGCGATACCAGGCGATCGTGGAGTGCCGCTCCTCGTGCTCCGGCATCGTGATGACGACGCAGGGGGCGGTTGGCAGGATCCCGAACCAGGCCGGGACGGCCTCCGTCGCGCGGGCCAGTGACAGGTCCGCCATCGCGCGGACTTCTTCCCGCGTCGTGAAGTGCATCGCCGGATCGGACCGCAGCCGGCGTCGGATCTCGACGAGGTCGGCAGTGCCCAGGACCCGTTCACCGAGGACCGCCAGTTCGGCATCGATGCGTGCGACCTCTTCCAGGCCCATCGCGTGGATCGCCTCCGCCGTCAGCGCTAGCGACGTGTGCCGTTCGATGAGGCGCGTGTAGGCGTCAACGCCGCCGGGGATGTGCTGAAGGCCCGGTGCATCGTTGGACCGGGCGATCGGGAGGATCTCATCGCGGATGACCGCGAGATAGCGCTCCAGGGCCGGTCGGACCACGTCACGGACGGCAGCGCGGAGGTCCGTATCGAAGGCGTTCCGGTCGGCGGGGTCCCAGTCGTCGTGCGCGTCGGCGAGTGGCGCGAGTAGCGAGAGATCCTCATCCGCCTGGGCGAGCGTGGACGTGAGTTGGTCGATGACCTTCTCGACGGTCGCGAGGACGCCGATCCTGCCGTCAGGGGCACTGGCTCGCAGGCGTCTCGCGCGGGCGTCCAGCCATGGGCCCATCGCGTTCCAGCGGACGACCATCGCCCGGGCCTGCTCGGGCGTCGAGATCGCCTGGAGCGCGGGCAGGTTCAAGGCGACGACCTGCGGGCCATCGAGCGGATCGACCGTCCAGGCCTCCAGGTTCGCCTCGAGTCGTGCCGTGTCGTGACGGATCTGGGCGAGCAGCGCCGACCGCGTGATCCGGTCCTCGACGCCGAGGGCGCCGGCTGGGACGGCCTCGACTTCGCCTGAGATCCCGGCGAGCGTGGCCAGATGGGCCTCGATGGCTTCGTCGGAATGGTCGTCCAGCCGTTCGTCGAACCGGCGGTCGCCCAGGTAGGAGGCCAGGATCGGCACGAACGCGAGGCATGACTGCCAGTACTGGTCGGCGAGCACGGCGAGGTCGCGCGTGGGCTGATCGGTCATGCCCTCGAGTATGGCAGCGGGAGTCGCGGGCCCGGGCACAGGCAGGCGGCGGCTCGCGGGGCGGTCGATGCCGTCGTCGCCCGAGGAGATCGCGGCCACGCTGCGATTCCTCTGCTCGGACGACGCCGCGGCGATCAACGGGGCGCGCATCCCACTGGATTGGCCGGTCGTGGCCGCGGAGTCCGCCAAAAGGAAGCTGGCGAGCACCGTAGGCGGCGCCAGAAGGCTGACCGGTCGGGCGGGAGGCCGGACCCACGCTCGACAGGAGGTCATCGATCGGCGCTCGGTGACTGCGACAGCGCCTAAGGTTCTATGGGACGC
>JBKJXL010000329.1:0-3380 GCA_046716225.1 Candidatus Limnocylindrales bacterium
CGTTCTCGCCGAGCAGCCAGGCGGCCTGCATGATCATCCCGGGCGTACAGAAGCCGCACTGGAGGCCATGCTGGTCCCAGAACGCCTGCTGGAGCGGGTGGAGCGTGGCCCCATCGGCCATGCCTTCGATGGTCTTGATCTGCCGGCCATCGGCCTGGACGGCCAGCATGGTGCAGGACTTGGCGCTCTCGCCGTCCACGTGGACCGTGCAGGCGCCGCAGTTGCTGGTGTCGCAACCGACGTGCGTGCCGGTCAGCCCGAGTGTGTCCCGCAGGAAGTGGACGAGCAGGAGGCGAGCTTCGACGTCCGCCTCCTGGACCGCCCCGTTGACGGTGACGGAGATGTGCTGAGTGCTCATCGGTGGTCGGTCTCCCTACGCGTAGGCAAGTGCGCGCTGGACGGCCGTGCGAGTGGCCCTGAGGGTCATCTCCGCGGCCATCGCCCGCTTGTATTCGACGGGTCCCCGGACATCGCCGCCGGGACTGCTCTGCGCCGCGACGGCCGCACCGGCCTGCCGGAACAGGGCATCGGACGGGGCGTTGCCCGCAAGGATGGCCTCACCGTCAGTGGCGGCGAACGGCGTCGCCGCAACGCCGGTGACACCGATCCCGGCGCCCTTGATCGTCCCATCGGCATCGAGCCGGATGATCACGGCGACCCCGACCGTGGCGAAGTCGCCGACCTTTCGCTCGAGCTTCTCGTAGGCCGCGCCGGCCGCCTTCGGTCGGCGCGGGAGTCGGATCTGGGTCAGCACCTCGGTCGGCTCGATGGCCGTGGTGAAGGTGTCGAGGAAGAACTCGCGTGCCGGGATGGTTCGCTCGCCGGCCTGGCTGGTGCAAACGATGGTCGCGCTCGCCGCGAGGAGAAGTGCCGGCCAGTCAGAAGCGGGATCCGCGTGGGCGATCGAACCACCGATCGTGCCCCAGTTGCGGACCTGCGGGTCGCCGATCGTGCCTGCCAGGTCCACGATCCCCGGGTAACGACCCTGGATGATCTCGTTGTCGTGGATCTGGCGATGCGTCGCCTTCGCGCCGATGACGAGGAAGTCGTCCGTCTCGCCGATGCCGTCCAGGCCGGTCACGTCACGGAGGTCCACCAGCAGCGCCGGCTGGGCCAGTCGCAGTTTGATCAACGGGATGAGGCTGTAGCCGCCGGACAGCAGCTTCGCATCGCCTTCCCGATCCTTGAGGATCTGCAGGGTCTCGCCCAGGCTCCCGGGGCGGACATAGTCGAATTGGCCGGGAATCATCGCGCTACGACCCTCCTCCTCCGCTCGAAGCGGCGGCGATGTCGGCCCGTCCAGCCCCGGACGGGCTCAGAGCTTGTGGCGACGATCGCGGACGAGGGTTCCGACGGCCGATGCGTGTGGCCGCGTGACCGGTAGTCCGGAGCTGGGAATGGGACGTCAGTATCGGCCCGGTATCGACTCGGCGTCAATGCGAATCGTGTGACGTGTCAACGACCCGCGGCAGGGGGCCTACAGACGCCCACAGGGGCCCGATGTGCGTGAGATGCGCGTAACTCTCGCACGATCGGGCGTGGACGTCGGTAAGAAGGTCGGCTGTGCGGCATGGGATGCCGCATCGCTCGCCGCATGGGCGTCGCCGGGTCGTGAATGACGCTCGGATGCCACTCCCTGGGCGACCGAGCGCCCAACCTCGCACGTTGCGCGGGTTTGATGCCATGTGGGCCTCAGATCGTGCAACCGATGCGAGGTCAGCGATCTGCGTTGCGCCAGATGCAAGCACCATCGGTAGCGCGGCCAGCCGGACCCGTGCGGCTCCAGGCCCGGTCCGGTTCTTGCATGCAACGCAACACCTGGGCGGAACGACATCGGATCCTTGCAGGGGTTGCAAGGATCCGACACTGAGGGGCCGTCCCGGAGCCGCCGGGCGATGGTGGTTGCGTTCGATGCAATCAGGCGCGCTAAGCGCTACCGGGCAGGGGCTTCGGCCGACGCGAGCCGACCTCGAGCCTCGCACAGGGTCACGGGGTCGTGGTGGCGTCGCGTGGCGGAGTCGTTCCGCCGTCGAGGAGGGTCCGCTCGCCGAGGGGCTCGCTGAGTGTGAACGTGACCGGGAACTCCGGGTTGCCCTGGCAGTCCTGGCCGCCCGGTCGCGATGTGACCGTGTACGTGACGGCGACGGACTCGGCGCCGTACTCGATGACCGGCTCCTGGACACGACCATCGGGCGACTGGCCGCTGGCGCAGGCCGTCTCCACGACGAAGCCCTTGATCTCGGTGGTCTCGGGTGCGAGCGGGATCAGGGTCGTGTCGACCCACCAGCTGGCGGCACCGGCGGCGGCACCGGACGGTTCCACGCTCGGCGGATCGGACGGCAACGCCGATGGTGCGACGGACGGCGTCGATGTGCCGCAGGCGGCCACGATGACGAGGGTCAGGACGGCGAGCGCGCCGATGGATGGGCGAAGGGCAGTCATCAGGGAACCTCTGGGACCTCGGGGGCCGGACTGGACCGACCCGTCGACAGCCAGACGCCGCGATGAACCGTTCGGTTGCCTCCGATACCCATCAGGGCTTCGGGCGCGGCTCGTTGGCCTTCTCGTTCACAGCGGCTCGCTTCGCGGTCTCGGCCACGCGTGCCGCGCGCGTCTCCGAGCGCTGCGCCTGGACGATCCAGTACAGGATGGCCATCTTGGCCGATCGGCTGAACGCGTCCCAGTTCGCCTGCGCCGGTGGCGCCGCCTCGAATGCGGCCGCGAGGTCGTCCGGCACGACGAGACGCTCGACGTCGTCGAGCACGGTCCACGACCCGTTGCGCTTCGCTTCCTCGATGACCGCCAGTCCCGCCGGCGTCATCAGGCCGGCAGCGGTCAGGCGTTCGACGCGTTCCTTGTTCGACCGGGCCCATGTCCCTCGCGGCCGTCGCGGCGAGAACCACTGCAAGGTCCGCTGGGCGTCCAACTTGACCACCCTGGAGTCGATCCAGCCGAAGCACAGCCCTTCCTCGACGGCCGACACGTAGTCGAGCACCGCCGGGTTCGTGCCGCGCCGATCCATGACCACCCAGATCCCCGTCGGGCGCGTGTGGTTGGCGGCCAGCCACGACCGCCAGGCCGCTCGACCGGGTGGACCGATCATGGGACGACCATCCGGCGCGACCGCCTCAGCCGGCCAGGTCATCGGGCCGGACCCATCAGGGGGATCCCAGGCGACGTCGGCGCGAGCCAGGTCACGACGCCGATCTCCAGCGGGCCGCGGCCCTTGATGGCCCAGCCTTCGCCGTCCGGGAGCGCCAGATCGTCCAATGCCACCTGGAATCGCGCCTCCTTGGGTCCGGCCGTGTCGATCCAGAGTTGGCGACGAACGAACCCTTCGAGTGCCTCTCGCGACTCGAACCGGCGTGCTTCCGTCGTGA
>JBKJXL010000330.1:0-3518 GCA_046716225.1 Candidatus Limnocylindrales bacterium
AGTGACGGCACGGTGGTGGCGCCGTCGGCATCGAGGATCGGCACGAGCGTGTCGCCGCGCCGCTCGACCGTCGCCCCGGCCGCGAGGACGAGGTCCAGGTTCGGGGTCCGGTCGCTGAAGACGACGAGGTCGACCCGATGCCGCGCTCGCTTCCCGTTCAGCTCGGTGACGGCACCCGTCACGCGCCGACGACCGCGGATAGATCGAAGCGACGCCGTCGGGGTCGGACCGATCGTGAGGGAGACACCGGCACGCAGGAGCCACTCGTTCGCGGTGGCTAGTTCCTGACCCTTGCCCACGAGCAGCGCGTGCGTGCCTGGCAGGATCCCGAATGTCTCGATCAGGGCGGTGACGGTCCGTGCCGCCAACACGCCGGGCCGGTCTGCGCCCGGGACCAGAGGCACGCGTTCGTAGGAGCCGGTCGCCGCCACGACTTCCCCGGCACGGATCTCGTAGTGGGCCTCGTCCCCGATGGCAGCGACCATCCCGTCGTACCAGCCGACGGCCGTCACCCCGGTCAGGATCCGCACGTCCGCGGCGACCGCCCGCTCGACCAGCGCCGCCGTCGATCCACCGGTCGAGTCCTGGCCCGTCTCCATCCGCCAGCCACCGCCGATCACGCGCTCGGCTTCGATGAGTACGACAAGGCTGCCGCGAGAGGTCGCCTCGATGGCCGCTCGAAGCCCGGCCCGCCCGCCGCCGACGACCAGGACATCTGTCTCGATCGCTCGCGCGACCCGCCCGACCGACGCCGCCCTCGGCCCGACCTGCAATCGCCCACGCCCGCCGAACCAGCGAAGGACGTCGAGGTATCGCTTGCGCAGCGACTTCGGTCGCAGGAACCGATGGTGATAGAACGTCGGCGGGATCCAGCGCGCACCGAGGCCAACGAGCGACAACGCATCGCGCCCCACGCTCGGCAGCGCGTGCTCGCCGCGCGCGACGAGCCCCTCGCGGACCGGCTCGCGGCACGAACGGACGCTCGGGACGCCGTCCACCTCGCATTCACACCAGCCGCACTGGCCGGTCGAACACATCAGGCCGCGCGCCCGATGGAACCGGAAGCTGCGCGACAGGATCGGTCGGCCGGCGGCCAGCAGGCTGACCGCGAGCGGTTCGCCCTCGACCCCTTCGATCTCGGCCCCGTCGAACGTGAACGTGACCGGCGACCCCCGCGTCGCTCCGGGCAGTCGCCGCGCGGTCACGTCAACGGATGTGGAACGTCGGCGAGCTGTCGATGCACACGCGCTTCGACTCGAGATAGGCGTCGAGGCCTTCCATCCCGAGCTCGCGCCCGATGCCGCTCTGCTTCACCCCGCCGAACGGACTCTCCGCGAGCCGGACGTAGTGGGTGTTCACCCAGACGTCGCCGACGCGCAGGCGCCGGGCGACGCGGATCGCCGGGTCCAGGTCCGTCGTCCAGACCGCACTGCCCAGCCCGAAGTCGTTGTCGTTGGCCAGCTCGAGCGCCTGGGCCTCCGTATCGAACGGGATGATCGACAGGACCGGTCCGAAGATCTCCTCGCGCGCGATCGACATCGATGGATCCACCGCGTCGAAGATCGTGGGCTCCATCCAGGAGCCGCCCGCCCACTCGCCACCGACCTGCTGGCCACCGAGGACCAGCCGCGCACCTTCATCCCGTCCGCGCTCCACGTACCCGAGGACGCGATCGAGCTGGCGACGCGAGACCATCGGCCCAAGCTGGGTCTCGTCGTCCAGCGGCCAACCGACGCGCAGCGCCTGCGCCCGCTCCATGAGCCCGTCCAGGAACTCGTCATGGATGGACTGCTCCAGAAGCAGCCGGGAGCCCGCGGTGCACGACTGGCCGGCGTACAGGAAGATCCCGACGGCGACGGCGTCCATCGCCTTCTCGAGGTTCGCGTCCGGGAAGACGATGACCGGCGCCTTGCCACCGGCTTCGAGCGACACGCGCTTGAACGTCTTCGACCCCAGCTCCATCAGGCGCCGTCCGATCTCGCTGCTCCCGGTGAAGCTGATCTTGTCGACGCGCGGGTCGCTCGCGAGGGCCTCGCCGACGACATCGCCGGCCCCGACGACCCCGTTCGCGACGCCCTTCGGCAGCCGCTCGATCCGATCCAGGAGCTCGAAGATGGCCATCGACGAGGCCGGGGTGTCGCTGGCCGGCTTGAGAACGAATGTGCAGCCGGTCGCGATGGCGGCCCCGATCTTGCGCAGCGGCAGATCCACCGGATCGTTCCACGGCGTGATCAGCCCGCACACGCCGACCGGCTCCTTGAGGATGAAGTTGAGCAGGTGACTTGGCGCCGACGCGGTCACCTCGCCGCGGATCATCCGGGCGGCGGCGGCATAGAACTCGATCCGATCGATGGCCGGCGCGATCTCGCGCTCGCGGACGTAGCGGATCGGCTTGCCCATCTCGATCGCGACGAGGCGGGCCAGAGGCTCGGCCTCGGCCCGGAGCAGGCCGGCCAGCTCCATGAGGATCAAGGCCCGCTCACGCCCGGACGTCGCCGGCCAGGCGCCGTTGTCGAAGGTCCGGCGCGCTGCCGCGATCGCCGCGTCCAGGTCTTCGATGCCGGACAGCGGCGCGATCGCGACGAGGTCGCCATTCGACGGATCGCGGCTCTCGATGGTCGTCCCGGAGGCGGCCTGCGACCAGCTTCCATCGATGTAATTGGCGACGGTGATCACGGTGGCGGTGGTCTGGGTCATCGGACTCCTCGGATGGTGTCGATGGTCAGCTCGAGCGCCGTGTCGAGCAGGTCTTCTTCGATGGTCAGCGGCGGGCACAGCTTGATGACGTTCTCGAACGAACCGCCGACGCCGAGGACGACGCCCCGCTCGAGCGCGGCTCGACGGATCGCCGCGGTCCGCCCGGCGTCCGCAGTCCGGGACTCTCGGTCCGTCACGATCTCGATGCCGATGAAGAGGCCCAGGCCGCGGACTTCGCCGACTCGAGGCTCGTCCGCCAGGGCGTCCTGGAGACGGGCGAGCGCATGAGCCCCGACCGCGGCCGACCGCTCCGCCAGCCGTTCCTCGCGCAGCACCCCGAGCGCCGCCGACCCCGCCGCCAGGTTGACCGCGTTCGCCATGAAGGTGGACGTGTGCGTGCCGGGCGTCCAATGGGACATGAAGGCCGCGCGTCCCACGACAGCCGAGACGGCGAGCCCGCCGCCGATGCCCTTCCCGACCGTCATGAGGTCCGGCACGACATCCCAGTGCTCCGAGGCCCAGGTCCGCCCGGTCCGTCCGAACCCGCACTGGACCTCGTCGAAGATGAGGACGATGTCGTGGCGCGTCGCGAGCTCGCGCAGGCCCGCCAGGAACCCATCGGACGGGATGACGATGCCGCCGTTGCCCTGGACCGATTCGACGACGATCGCGGCCGGCAGCCCGATGCCCGACGCGGGATCCTCGATGGCGTGGCGGACCAGCGCGAGCGCGCCGGCCCCCGCATCGACGTCCGTGCCGAGCGGCCAGCGGTAGGCGCACGGGTAGGCCAGGAAGTGCGCATCCGGGGCGATCCCCGAGGC
>JBKJXL010000331.1:0-3154 GCA_046716225.1 Candidatus Limnocylindrales bacterium
GGCCATCACGACCGCGTGCCTGTCGTGGCTGACCCCGTCGGCGCGAACTCGTCGCCCCCGGCCGAGGTCCCGGCATGAGCCGCCAGGTCAGGCCGAAGACGCGTGGGGTCGGGGACCCGTTCGGCGCGATGCCGACGGGCTCGTGGGTCGCGCCGATCCTGTCGATCGTCGGCCTGGTCGTCGTCCTCCTCGTGTCACTCAGCCTGCTGGGGGTGGATCTCAGGATCGGGACGCCGGGCACCGGCAACACTCGCGGGAACGGCGGGACCGTCAACCGGACGCCGGCGCCGTCGGGCGTCGTCCTGCCCGAGCCTGAGGCGGCCTTTCCCGGCTCGATCGTCTACGCGAAAGCCGGCAACATCTGGATCCAGACCGGCGACGCGGTCCGCCAGTTGACCGACTCGGGCCGCGACTCGATGCCGTCCTGGTCGCCGGACGGCACGACGATCCACTTCATCCGCACCACGATCGAGATGGGCGTTTGGCCGGCCCAGGGCCAGGATCGGCGCTACGAGATGACGATCCCGAACCTGATGGCCGCCGCGGCCGACGGCAGTACGAAGCCCGAGCGCCTCCGCACCGGCAAGTTCAAGAAGCGCGGGAACACGTGGTTCTACTGGATGCGCCAGCCGGTGCTCTCGCCGAACGGCCGAACGTTCGCGCTCGTCTCCGACGGGCCCGATCCGACCAGGGCCAACGTGGTCCTGCAGTTCTGGGACAGCGAGACGAAGAAGACCACGGTCCCCGACGTCACCGAGATCCCGCCGCTCGGGCACCAGGACCCGACATGGCGTCCGGACGGCAAGATGCTGTTCTACGTACGCAACGGGCGGGAGGGTGCCAAGGGCGCCCCGATCATCTACCGCTGGGACGTGGCCAAGAAGACGTCGGGGGCCGTCACGGGCCCCGGCTACCTCGAGCCGTCGTTCTCGCCGGACGGCCGCTACATCGCGGCGACCCGGATCAACGCGTTCGGGTCGGACGTGGTCATCCTCGATGCCGTGCGTGGCCGAGAACTCCTGCGCCTCACCACCGACGGTGCCTCATGGGCGCCGGCCTGGTCGCCGGCCGGCGATGCCATCGCGTTCTTCCACATCGACGGGCAGATCGTGGACCTGCGCATGGCCGTGCTTGACGGGCGGGCACCGAACTGGACGGTGGCCGAGATCAAGGGTCTCACGACCGTGTCCGGCCTCGACGGCTCGTCCCGTCCCGACTGGTTCATCCCGGCAGACCTCCTGCCGGCGACGCCGCCACCGAGCGTCCCGGCCTCCGCGTCCCCGTCGTCCAGCGCTCCGTGACCGCGAGCTATCTCGAGCGACTCGCGAGCCGGTCGGCGATGGTCGGTTCGGTGCTGTGCGTCGGTCTCGACCCGGATCCGGCCGCCTTGCCGCACGGGTTCAGCCGGGATCTCGCGGGCATCGAACGGTTCGCCCGGCTCGTCGTGGAGGCGGCGGCCCCATACGCCGCGGCGGTCAAGCCCAACCTTGCGTTCTTCGAGGCGTACGGGTCGGCGGGCCTGGCCGCCCTGGAGCGGATCCGGTCCACCATCCCCTCGGACGTCCTCGTCGTGGCCGATGCCAAGCGCGGCGACATCGGCAGTACGGCTGCGCGCCAGGCTGTCGCGTTGTTCGACGGGCTCGGCGCGGACGCCGTCACGGTCAATCCGTATCTGGGTTCGGAGGCCGTCGCGCCACTCATCGAGCGCCTGGACCGGTTCGCCTATCTGCTGTGCCGGACGTCCAATCCGGGCGCCGGCGAGCTCCAGGATCTGGATGTCGCAGCGGCGCCGCTGGCCGGAGCCCCGGCCGAACCGCTGTACGCCCGTGTCGCCCGGCTGGCGGCTGGCTGGGGGCCGGGCGGGACGGGCGGGCTGGGCGGCGGGGCGACCGCGCCGGTCGAGCTCGCCACGATCCGCTCGATCGCGCCGGGACTCCCCTTCCTCGTGCCCGGGATCGGGGCGCAGGGCGGCGACCTCGGCGCCGTGCTTGCCTCGGGGCCGGCGACATCGGCACCGGCTGGGACCAGGCCCGGCGCCGGCCTGCTGGTGAACGTCTCACGGGGGGTCGCCGGGGTTGCCGGGGTCGCCGGGGTTGCCGGCACCGCGGCCGACGGGTCGCCGACAGACGTCGGGGAACGACTCGCCGAGGCCGCCCGCGAGTGGTCGCGAAACCTCCCTGTGCTACCCTGAATCACCGGCCCACGCGGCCCTGACCTCGACTTCGACGCGCTGATGACAGCGACATCCCCGTACTGGAGCACAACCTGACATGCCGAACATCGGGGCTCCCGAGCTCATCATCATCCTGGTGATCGCCCTGCTCATCCTGGGTCCAGGCAAGCTGCCTGAAGTCGGGGCGTCCATCGGCAAGAGTCTGCGTGAATTCCGCAAGGCGTCCTCGGACGTCCAGGAAGCGACGAAGCTGGACGTCTCACCGACCCCGGCCGCCACACCGGCATCGGTCGGCCCAGCCGCGGCCGCCGTGGCGGAGGCGCCGGCGGCGCCGGACGCTGATGCGGTCGAGGCTGCGAAGGCGACCCTGGCCGCTGCCGAAGCCGCGGGCGTGGCACCGGGCGATGCGCCTGCCGCCACTCAGTCGACCAGCGAGTCCACCGCCGCCACTCGCTGATCGCCCGGCGGACTGACGGATGGCCGACGCCGACGCGTTCCTGGAACCAGTCACACCGGGCCTCCCGGTGGCCACGCCTCCCTCGGCGACGCCCGACGACGCCACCGTCATGACCCTGGTGGATCACCTGGGGGAGCTACGGACGCGCCTGTTCCGCGCGATCCTGGCGATCGCCGTGGGATCCGCGATCGGGTGGTTCGCGGCACCCACCGTTCGGAACTACCTCGTTGCTCTCCTGCCGACCTACGACGGCGAGGCGCCATTCGTGCAGGTCCTGGGTCCCGGCGACGCCTTTGCGATCCAGCTCCGGATCTCCCTCGTCATCGGGATCATCCTCGCGATGCCGGTCCTGCTCTACCAGATCTGGGCGTTCGTCTCGCCAGGGTTGACGTCGCACGAGCGGAGGACCGTCCTTCCGTGGATTCCGCTCGCTCTCGTGTTCTTCGCCCTGGGCGTCGGGATCGCGTACCTCGTCCTGCCGTATGCCCTGACGTTCCTGATCTCGTTCACGGACAACGTCCTTG
>JBKJXL010000332.1:0-7775 GCA_046716225.1 Candidatus Limnocylindrales bacterium
GTGGGCAACGTGGCCCTGACGGTGGAGGCCTCCCTCGTGGGCTGACCGGACCCGGCGCGCCGGCCTGACCGCGTTAGGCGGGTGGCCGGCGCTGAGCGCTCACGCCAGTAGGTCGGGCACCTACCGCAAGGCATCGCAGATCAAGGCGGCCGTGTCGACCTCGCCCGGATGTTGCCCATGCTCGACGACGTCAGTGACGGTCGTCTCCTCACCGGCCTCCGTATGCACGTGCGGACCCGGTCCGCCTACCCGACGGTCAGCATCCGTCTGGGGTTCGCCACGGTCATCTGCTCGATGTCGGTCTCGGCGACGCCGGCGGCGCGGAGTCGTGGCAGGAACGTCTCGTGCAGGTAGACGTAGCCGTTGCCCTCGTATCGCTTGAGCTGGGAGTCGTGGCAGACGTCCTGGCTGAGGAGCAGACGATTCGCGTGACCGCGTGACAACAGCTCCAGGACCAGCTCGACGACGCGACCCTCGCCGTGCCGCTCGACGGCGTTGAAGCGCATCCCGAGGAAGTCGAACTCAAGGTTCGCGCCTCGCCGGACGATCTCGAGGCAGTGGCCCAGATTCGGATAGGAGTCGGCGTGACCGACGATCACCCGTGACGGGTCCGCTCCTTCTTCCTCGAAGATCCGCAGCTGGGCCAGGCCCACCGCCGACATGACACCGTGAGTCGTGATCGCGAGCCCACTCCGGCGCGACGCCCGCGCGACGGCCCGATGGACCCGTTCCTCCGAGGGCGAGACCCACGGCTTGTCCGTGCCGATCTCGCCGATGATCCCGGGCTTGATCCCCGAGTCCCCCACCCCGTCGCTCGCCTCGCGGACGATCTCGTCGGCCAGGTCGTCCACCGTCCGCCGTTCGATACGCGCCTCCGCCGGGTAGTACGCCGCCCGATACCAGCCGGCGCCCATGACGATGTGCAGCCCGGTCGCCGTCGCCAGACCACGCAGCCACTCCGGGTCGCGGTCCATGCCGGTGGGGGTCACATCGACGAGACCACTGCCGCCCGCCGCCTGATACCGGGCGAGCTCCTCGAGGATGACCGGCTCGTCGCGGGTCAGCTGCCAGTAGTCCCAGCGCGAGGGGATGTGCCACAGGGCGATCTGCGTGTGCTCGTGGGGCAACGTGAACCCGAGCCCGTCCGGATCGATCGGCCCCAGGACGGTCTGGATGTGTGCCATGGCGGCGAATGCTACGCCGTCGGGACGACCTCGCGAGCGGCATGTCAGTCCACGGTTGCGGACGCCAGCATGAGCTCCAGGATCGCGCCGGCCCGTCGCTCCAGGTCGGCCGGGCGAGAGGCGTCGCCAGCTTCGATGCGCTGCAGCAGCAGGCCGTCCATGAGGGCGAGGAACCCGCGACTCACCGCGTCCACGTCCATCCACGCCGGCAGCTCGCCGGCCAGCACGCCCTGGTGGAGGAGCATCTGGGCCGCGCCGACGAGCCGCTCGCGTCGCCGAGCGAGCATGTCCCGGACGCCCGGTTCGCGATCCGCCTCGGCCCAGGCCTGGATGAGTGAGGCCTGCCCAGGAGCCCCGGCGTACTCGTCGATGGTCTCGATGTACAGCTCGATCGCGATCCGCAGCCGTTGCGCGGTGGTGGTGGCCGGAGCGATCCGGATGGCGAGCTCCTCGAGGCCCTGCGCGGAGATGAGATCGCAGCTCAGTCGGAACAGCTCGTCCTTCCCGCTGAAGTACGTGTAGATGGCGCCCACCGACAGCCCGCTCTCGCGGACCACGTCGGCGATGGTCGCGCCCTGGTAGCCCTTCGTGCCGAACACGCGGGTCGCAGCATGCAGGATCCGATCGCGGACTTCCTGCTCGTGGGCGGCGCTGACTCGAGGCACATCGACTCCTAAAACGAACGGTCGCTCGCTTCACTGTAGCCGAGGTTCGGTCGCGCGGCAACCGTATCAGTTGACAAACTGAATAACCATTCTCTATGGTTTCCCCAACACCCACCATCCGATCCCACCACCTCGAGGCCGTCCCGATGTTCAGTCGCTGGGGAGCGTTCGTCTATCGCTTCCGTCGTCCCGTTGCCCTGATCGCGGTGGTCATCGCCATCGCCTCGTCCGTCCTCGCCGCGCAGACGGCCGGCGCCCTCAGCTCCGGCGGTTGGCTGGACGCGAGTTCCGAATCGGCCGAGGTCGCCGCGCGGCTGGACGAGGACTTCGGGTCCGGCAAGGGCAGCATGGTCGCGCTCTTCCGCTCCGCGACACCCGGTGCCGACGCGACCTCGCCGGCGTTCCAGAGCGCGATCGCCGAGACCACCGCGGGCCTCGCCTCCAACCCGGGCGTGTCCGGCGTCATCGGCTACGCCGAGACCGGCGACCCGCGCTTCATCAGCACGGCTGGCGACGCCGCCTACGTCGTCATCGAGCTCACGATGACCGACGAGGGATCGGTGGACGCCGTCGACGGCATCCGCGAGGACATGACGGCCCCAGCCGGCTTCAGCTACCAGCTGACCGGGTTCGGCCCGATCACCAAGGACGGCGCGGAGCAGTCCGAGAAGGACCTCCAGAAGGCCGAACTCGTGTCGCTCCCGATCGCGGCGCTGGTGCTCATCCTCGTCTTCGCGTCCATCGTCGCGGCCGGGCTGCCGCTGCTTGTCGCCGGCCTGGCGATCCCGAGCACGATGGCCCTCATCTACATCGTCGCCCAGCAGGTGGAGATGAGCATCTACGTACTCAACATCGCCACGATGCTGGGCCTGGCCCTGGCCATCGACTACTCCCTGTTCATCGTCAGCCGCTATCGCGAGGAACTGCGTCGCGGCCGGACCGTCGGCGATGCGGTCGAGCGGGCCGTAGCGACCTCGGGCAAGGCGGTCATGTTCAGCGGGATCGCGGTCGCGATCGGCCTGTCCGGCCTGCTGCTGTTCGAGGCACCGGCCATCCGCTCGATCGGCATCGCCGGGTCCCTGGTCGTCATCAGTTCCGTGGTCTTCGCCCTGACCTTCCTGCCGGCGGTGCTCGGGATGCTGGGCCCACGCGTGAACGCCCTGTCCCTGGGCGGGGTCGCCAAGCGGTTCCGACCCGTGGCCGATCGTTCGGACGCGACGCGGACGTCGCGCTGGGAGCACGTCGCCCTGTGGGTGATGCGCCACCCGATCAAGGTCATGATCCCGACCCTGGCGATCCTGCTCATCGCCGGCATCCCGTACGGCCACATGGTGCAGGGCGTGCCAGGTGCGGAGGTCTACCCGCCCGGCGTCGAAAGCCGCGACGCCTACGTCGCGCTGCAGACGGAGTTCGCGCCGGGCGAGACGACGCCGATCGTCATCCTGACCGACGTCGAAGGGTCGCCCACCGATGTCGCCACGATCACCGACGTCACCGAGTTCTCGGCCGAGCTCGCCGCCATCGACGGCATCGATCGGGTCGAAGGACCGTTCGCGATCTCCGACCCGGCGACCGGCATCCCGTTGTCACCCGAGCAGGTCGCCGCGCTCTATGCCCTCGAGGGCGAGGCGCGGCCCCCGGCCCTGGACCTGCTCCTCGAGCAGTACGTCCGCGGCAACACGATCCAGCTCGCGGCCATCAGCCCGCTTTCGCCGTCATTGCCCGAGTCGACCGATCTGATCCCCGTGGTCCGCGCCGTGGACCCAGGCAACGAGATCACGACCCAGGTGGGCGGCGCCGCCGCGAGCGGACACGACTTCCTCGCCTCGCAGGCGGAACGAGCGCCCTATGCCGTGGGCCTGACGCTCCTCGCGAGCGCGTTCATCCTGTTCCTGCTGTTCGGATCGGTGATCATCCCGATCAAGGCCGTGATCATGACCCTGCTCTCGATCACCGCCAGTTTCGGAGCGCTCGTCTGGATCTTCCAGGACGGGAACCTCTCGAATGTCCTGGACTTCGAGCCGCTCGGCTATACCGTCGCCGGCAACCCGATCATCATGTTCAGCGTGATCTTCGGCCTGTCGATGGACTACGAGGTGCTGCTGCTCTCGAGGATCCAGGAGGCTTACCGACGGACCGGCGACAACACGATGTCGGTCGCCGAAGGGCTGTCGAAGACGGCCGGTGTCATCACCGGGGCTGCGCTGATCATGGTCAGCGTCTTCGCGGCCTTCGCCCTCGCCGAGGTCGTCACGATCAAGAGCATCGGTGTCGGCATGGCCATCGCGGTCGCCGTCGACGCGACGATCATCCGGGTGCTCCTGGTGCCCGCCACGATGCGCATGATGGGCAAGTGGAACTGGTGGGCGCCGGGCATCGTCGGCCGCCTCGTGGATCGGCTGGGCTTCAGCCACGTCGAGGACGAGGAGGAGTCGCAGCCCGTGCCGGTCCCCGCCGTGTGACGACGTCGCTGAGAGGACCTGATGTCGGACGCCTCGTGGGGCGCACGCACGATGGGCCGCCGCGGGAAGCCGGGCGGAGCGGCTCGAGCCGTGGTCGCTCCAGCCCGTCAGGCGGAGCGGGGCGGGTGGGCGCCCCAGAACCCGGTGTGCAGCGCAGCGATCTCCGTCTCGACCTCGGCGAACGGTCCCCAGACGCGGACTGCCTTCTGGCCGCGGGCGAACACCTCGCGGCAGGGCAGGCTCATGGTCGGGTTTTCGACATGGTTGCCGGTGAGTAGCAGAAGGCTCTTCTCGTCCAACCCGTAGACCAGGCGGCCGATGTGCGCCCAGTACTGCGTGCCGGCGCACATGCAGCACGGTTCGACGGTGGTGTAGAGCGTGCAGCTCCACAGATACGCGGGCGCGAAGTTGAGCGCGGCGGTGCGCGCAAGCACGCTCTCGGCGTGGTTCACGGTGTCGACGTTGCCCTGCTCAGCGAGGACGGTCTCGTGATCAGGCGAAACGAGGATGGCGCCGAACGGGTGGCGGCCAAGCTCAAGAGCTCGCTTCGCCACGGTATTGGCGCGGCGCAACTGGTTCAGCATCTGCGCCAGGCTGGGGTCGGGGTCAGGAACGTCCATCTGCGCATTGTGCCGCGCCGCCGGCCTGGAGGCCCAGGACCGGCGATAGCCTCGGGCGACCCGGACGCCAGGGATCAGGCGCAGTCCACCGTCGATCATGCAGCCTCCCGTATCATCCAAGGATGAACGAAACGCCGGACCCCGTGACGAACCTGGGACCCGACAGCGGCGGGCGGTCGCCGGGGCAGGGATCGGTCAAGTACTACAGCTGGGAGTGGGGACCGGACGAGTCTCGCCGGCCCGGGCTGCCGTGGATCGCGATCTTCCTCGTCGTCTTCGGCGTTCTGCTCCTCATCCAGCAGGCGTTTCCGGACGGGCGAACGGCCGGATCGGCGTTCGTGCTGGCGCTCGGCATCGCGTTCCTCATCAAGTGGGCCATCGATCGCGGGACCGGTTCGCTTTATGCCGGCGCGATCATCTCGGCGCTGGCTGCACCGGGCGTCCTGAACGCCGCGGGCGTGGATGTCGATGGCCTCGGGACGTTCTGCTTCGGGATCGCCTTCCTGTTCATCGGCTCGGTCCGCTCGTTCAGCGGCGGCGGGATCGGCTGGCAGATGTGGTTCGGCGGTCTCCTGACACTGATCGGCGGCGTGAACATGATGAGCCCGGACATCGGTGGCCTCATCCTGCCGATGCTGATCATCGGGCTCGGAGCGGCCCTCCTGATCGGGAGCCTCAGCCGGCGCCGGTGACGGCGCCGACGGCGCACGGCTCCGAGAGGATCGGTGGGCAGGGTGATGGGTCTGCCGGCACGTCGGCCGTGGCGCGCGACCGGACCACAGTCGGTCACGTTCGTCGAACTCTTCTTCGACCTCGTCTTCGTCTTCGCCGTCACTCAGATCACCGCGTTCACGGCCCATCACCTGACATCCGACGGGATCCTCCAGGCCATCCTCCTGTTCTGGCTCATCTGGTGGGCCTGGACCCAGTTCACGTGGACCCTCAATCCCGCCGACACGACGCACCGGGCCGTGCGGGTCATCACCCTCGTCGCGACCGCGGTCGCCTTCGTCATGGCGACTGCGGTCCCCGGTGCCTTCGGCGAGGATGGGCAGTGGTTCGCCATCCCGTACGTCATCGTTCGGGTCCTCGGGCTCGGGCTCCAGGTCCGGGTGGACTCGGAGGTCGAGGGCGGTGACCGAACCGGGTTGCGACGCTGGGTGGCCCTGTCGTCGATCGGGCTCATGCTCGTCCTGGTCGGCGCGGTCGTCGGCCCGGACCTTCGGCCGCTCGTCTGGGGCCTCGCCATCGTCGCCGACCTCTTCGCCGCGGCGCGCGCCGGCAGTCGCGAGTCGTGGGACCTGGACCCGGCGCACCTTGCCGAGCGTCATGGGTTGATCGTGATCATCGCCCTGGGTGAGTCGGTCATCGTCGCCGGGGCTGGGGTCATCGGCGAGCCCCGCTCGCCCGAGCTGATCGCCGCGGTCGGCGGCGCGCTGATCGTCGCCTGCCTGCTGTGGTGGACCTACTTCGGCTGGCTGATGGACGCCCTCGAGCATGCCTTCACGGACGCCGACCAGCGTCTGCGCGGGCCACTGGCGCGAGACGCCTACAGCCTCGCGCACTTCCCGCTCATCGGCGGGATCATCGGCTTCGCGGCGGCCGTCGAGGACATCGTCGCCCACCCGGCCGACGTCGCGCCTCCGGCGGTCGCGGCGGTCCTTGGCGCCGGCATCATCCTCTTCGTGGGCGCATCGGCCCTGGCCTACTGGCGCCTCACCCGCCGAGTCCTGGTGGTCCGCCTCGGAGCGTGCGCGCTCGTGGTCATCGTGTTGACTGGGCTCAGCGTCCTGACCCCGCTGCCCGGCTGGCTGTTCGCGGGCGTCTCGGTCGTGCTCGCCGTCCTGATCATCATCGAGGAGCGGATGCCGCGCTCGCCGAGCGGACCGCATCCGGGATGACGGCAGCCAGCACGTCCACGATCCGTACCAGCTCGTCGTCGGTGATGACGAAGGGTGGCCCCAGCAGGATCGTGTCGCCGTTCGTGCCGTCGGCGTTGCCCGTCCCCGAGTAGACCAACACATCGCGCTCGCGGGCGCCTCGGACGACGGCTTCGGTCAACTTGGCGCTGCGGGGATACGGCCGGCGAGTCGCCCGATCCGCGACGAGCTCGAGTCCGACCAGCAGTCCGCGGCCGCGGATCTCGCCGACGCCGGGATGGTCCCCGAGCGCGTCGATGAGCGCCGTCCGGAGCCGCTCGCCCTTGCTGGCGCTCGCGGCGACAAGATCCTCATCCTCGAGGATGCGCAGCACCTCGTTGGCCACCGCGGCAGCGACCGGGCCGTGCGAGTATGTGAAGCCGTGAACGAAGCCCGGGCCGGCGGCGACGACCGCGTGGACCGCGTCCGAGGCGGCCACGAACCCGAACGGCCAGTAGCCGGACGTCGCGCCCTTGGCCGCGACCACCAGGTCCGGCTTGACGGCCCAGTGGTCCAGTCCGAACCATCGACCCGTCCGCCCGAATCCGGTCATCACCTCGTCGGCGATGAGCAGGACGCCGTGACGGCGGCAGACCTCGGCGATCTTCGGCCAGTAGTCGTCGGGCGGAACGGCGGCGGCGAGGGTGGCCCCGACGATCGGCTCGGCCACGAACGCGGCGACCGTTCCCGGGCCGGCCGCGACGATCGCCGCCTCCAGCTCCCGGGCCAGTTCGTCGCCGGTCGCAAGCGCGTTGGCGCCCGGATCGCCGGCCCGATACGGGTAGGCCGCGGACAGGTGCCGGAAGCGGCCGAGCCAGCCCTCGTACGGGCGACGGAGCGGCTTGCGACCGGATAGGTCCAGCGCACCGAGCGTATTGCCGTGGTAGCTCCCCCATCGGCTGAAGACGATCCAGCGGTCCGGCTC
>JBKJXL010000333.1:0-4274 GCA_046716225.1 Candidatus Limnocylindrales bacterium
CGAGGCGGTCGCCCGTGACGATGCCTCTGAGCCGGACCGTCCGTTCGACCCGGCGCTGACGGCCGGCGGGTGGCGCGACATGACCCGTCTCGCTCGAGGCGATGTCGCCATGGGCGCCGGGATCGCCGTGACGAACGCCGCCGCCCTGGCGACACGGATCCGCGACGTGCGTGCGGTCCTGGACGGTTGGCTCGTGGACCTGGAAGACCCTGCCGGCCCGGATGCGGACGCCATCGCACAGCGGCTGCGGGCCGCCCGGGAGCGACTGGAGCGACTCGGTTGACCGACGAGCAGGTCCTCGTCGTCGCACGGGATGTCCTGCCCGACGCGGCCGCCTGGTACGGAGTCAGGACGGACGGCCTCGACACGTTCGCTGCGCTGGTCCAGCGTGAGGGACGGTTCCGGCTTCGGGCCGACATGGAGGTAGACCCGAGCCACAAGCAGATCATCCCGTACCTGGTGCTGCGCGACGGGCCGCGCTATTTCCTCATGAAGCGCACGCGCGCTGGAGCGGACGCACGACTGCACGACCGGTACTCGATCGGTGTCGGCGGGCACCTCGATCCGGGCGACGATGGCCTCGAGGGAGGGCTGCGGCGCGAGTGGGCCGAGGAACTCGCGGCGGACTTCGTGCCGGACTTCGAACTGGTCGCTCTCCTCAACGACGACACGACCGAGGTGGGCGCCGTCCACCTGGGGGCCGTCTTCGTGGCGGATGCCGCGGGCCGGCCCGTCGCCATCCGCGAGACGGACAAGCTCAGCGGGTCGTTCGAGGCTCCGCCGGCGGTGGCGGCCGTGGCGGATCGGCTCGAGACGTGGAGCCGGCTCGTCTTCACCTTCCTCGAGGCACACGACCCGGTGACCATCACCCCGGGTGGCCGATGATCCGTCGCGCGATCAGCGGCGCAGCGACGGTGGCGGCGTCAGCGCTCACGCTGCGCGTGGTCGCAGATCGAGCGGCCCGGCGCCTGCTGGACGCTCCCAGAGTCGGCCCGGACGAGGCCGCCCTCGGTCCAGCGCTCGATGCCCTCGGTGGCGAGGTCCTGCGGATCCGGTCGCGCGATGGCCTGCGCCTGTCGGCCCGCTGGTTGCCGGCTGAGGCAAACGGCACGGACTGGCGACGCGATCCGCATGACGCGATCCTCCTGCTTCACGGCTACACCGGATCGGTCGCACCGGATCTCGTCGAGTACGGCCCGTTCCTGCGGACGACCGCGGGCGTGCTTGGCCTTGACTTCCGCGGCCATGGCGAGTCCGACCCGGCGCCCACGACGTTCGGGCTGCGTGAGGTGGACGACGTGGCCGGTGCCCTGGCCTGGCTCGGGTCGCGCGGGATCCGGTCCGTCGCGCTGGTGGGGACGTCGATGGGTGGCATCACCGCGATCGCGGCCGTGGCGGTCCTGGGGGACGGGTCGCTTGCCGCCGCCGACGACGGCCCCGACACGCCCACCGGCACCGCACCGGAGGTCCGGCCGCGGATCGTGGCGGTCGTCGCGGACTCGGTGGCGACCAGCTCCGCGGTCCCGGTCGCCTCGAGGCTGCCCGGGCCGGCGCCCAGGTTCATGGCCGATCGGTTGTTCGATTCGGCGGCGCGGCGGCTCGACGGGGACCCGCGGGCGACCGACCCGATCAAGGTCATCGGCCTCGTCGAGCCGGTCCCCATCCTCCTGATCCACGGCGAGGCCGACACGACCGTCCCCATCGCCGACGGACGGCGCCTCGCCGCCGCAGCCGGTCCATCCACCCAGCACTGGGAGGTCCCGGGTGCGAACCACGGCCAGGCCCACGTGATCGCGCCCGACGACTATGAGGCGCGCGTGACGGCGTTCCTTCGAGGCGCGTTCGCCGGCGTTCGGACCGTGGCCCCTATAATCGGCGCGCCGGGACACGACTCCGACGATCTCGATCCCGATGAACCAACGGAACCGATGGAGGACTGATGGGCAAGATCCTCATCGTCGACGACGACCCGAACGTCCAGCGCCTGCTGCAGTACACGCTCAAGCAGGAGGGCTACGACGTCTTCGTCGCCGCGGACGGCGCCGAGGGATTCCGCCTGTGGGGCACCGAGGCCCCCGACCTGATCCTGCTCGACGTCATGCTGCCCAAGCTCGACGGGTACCAGGTCGCGGCGAAGATCCGGGCTGAAGAGGGGAGTAGCTCCCACGTTCCGATCATCATGCTCACCGCCGAACGCGAGGTGGAGCAGAAGGTCCGAGGCCTGCGCGCCGGCGCGGACGACTACCTGATCAAACCGTTCCACCCGGCCGAGTTGCTGGCGAGGATCAAGAGCCTCCTCGCCCGCTTCGCGCCGAAAGACGTGCTGCTCGCCCGTCCACCGCTCGGTCGCGTGCTGGCCTTCTACGGCGCCAAGGGCGGGGTCGGGACGACGACCATCGCCATCAACGCCGCGATCGCGCTCCATCGTGAGCTCGGCCGCAAGGTCTGCCTCGTCGATGGCAATCTCCAGTTCGGCGACCACCGGGTCTTCCTGGACCTGGGTCTCGATCGCAAGAGCATCGTGGACATCGTCACGGCGCCGTCGATGGACCAGGACTACGTCCGCCAGATCCTGGTCAAGCACGACTCGGGCGTGGACCTCCTGCTCGCCCCGCCGTCTCCGGAGACGGCCGAGCTGGTCACGCCGGAGCACATACCCATCATCCTGGAGCTCCTGCGAGCGATGTACGACTACGTTGTCGTGGACATCGACAAGCGCATGGACGACATCAACCTCGGGATCATCGAGGCGGCCGACACGCTCTTCGTCGTCATGACCGCGGACCTGTCGTGCCTCAAGAACGTGCGCCTGGTCCTGGAGACCGTCGGCCATCTCGGCTACGAAGCCAAGAAGGTGGAGCTGGTCCTGAACCGATCGAACGCGTTCACCGGGATCAACGTCCGCAACGCCGAGGGCGCCCTCAAGCGGACCATCGATCACCAGGTCCTCAACGAGTATCGCGGCGCGATCAGTGCGCTGAACTCTGGTGCGCCGTTCATGTTCACCAAGGCCGACTCGGCGCTGGGGGGGTCGCTCCTCCAGTTCGCCCGGACCGTGGACAAGCCCGCCGCGGCCACGCAGGCCGCGGTCGCTCGCTGACGATCCGTCTCGTCGGGCAGGTCCGCCTCACTCGCCCGCAAGGAGTGCGCCGAGCGCCGCGGCGCTCGGGAACGAGCGCTGCGTGCCCGGTCGCTGCACGCTGTCGGACGCGCATCGGATCCCGAGCCTGACGGATTCGAGTTCACCGAGTCCGCGCGCCAGGCCGTAGGCGAACGCCCCGACGAACGCATCGCCGGCGCCGGTCGTGTCGGACGCCGCCACTGCGGGAGCGGCGATCCGCCGGACGACCCCATCGTGACCCACGAGGGCGGCGCCACGGGCGCCCAGCGTCACGACGACCCGCGTCCCGGTCGCCGCCGCGAATGCGACGATCTCCGCGTCGGTGGCATCGCTCGACGCGTTCGCAAGCCGGGCGAACTCGGACTCGTTCGGGATGACCCAGTCCGACACCGCAAGGAGACCGGCGTCCATGTCCGCGGCGGGGGCGGGGTTCAGTACGGTGATGGCAGCGCACGCCCGGGCGGCAGCGAACGCGGCCGCCGTGACCGGTTGCGGGATCTCGAACTGGCCCACGACGACGTCCGGCGCGAGCGACTCGACCGCGTGCGCCGCATCCGCCGGGACCATGGCTGCGTTGGCCCCGGCGACGCAGATGATCCGGTTCGTCCCGTCCGGTTCCACCCAGATCGGGGCGACGCCGCTCGAACCCGGGACGCGGGTGAGGAAGGTCGTGTCGATCCCGAACCCCTCGAAGTTCCGCACGGTCATGTCGCCGAAGACGTCGTCCCCGAGCGAGTTCACGATCGCGACCTCCGCGCCAAGCAGCCGAGCCATGACTGCCTGGTTGGCGCCCTTGCCGCCGAAGCCCAGCTGGAAGTCGTCGCCCTGGATCGTCTCGCCCGCCTGGGGCACGCGGGCCGTGTAGGCGATGAGGTCGATCATCGTGCTGCCGACGACAGCGATGCGTGGCTGGTCACCCATGGCGACAATGGTGCCTGATACGCCGTGCGACAGGGCGTCGTCGGGCCGATCGCGAGAGCGCTGGTGACACGTGAAGATCTACCTGGCGGGGCCGCTGTTCACCACCCCGGAGCGTGAGTTCAACGTGCAGCTCGCCGCCCGGTTGCGTGCGGCCGGCCACGAACTGTTCGTGCCCCAGGAGAACCCGGCTTCGGAGCGAACCGGACCGGCGATCTTCCGCATGGATCTGGAG
>JBKJXL010000334.1:0-3416 GCA_046716225.1 Candidatus Limnocylindrales bacterium
TGGTCGTCAACAAGATCCGCGGCACGTTCAAGTCGGTTGCCGTCAAAGCGCCCGGATTTGGTGAGCGACGCAAGGCAATGTTGCAAGACATCGCCATCCTCACCGGAGGCCAGGTCATCAGCGAAGAGGTCGGCCTCAAACTCGACGCGGCGACGCTCGACCTGCTCGGCACGGCCAAGAAGGTCATCGTCACCAAGGACGAGACCACGATCATCGAAGGTGCCGGTTCCGAAGACGACATCAAGGGCCGCATCAACCAGATCAAGGCTGAAATCGAAAACACCGACTCCGATTACGACCGCGAGAAGCTGCAAGAGCGCCTCGCCAAACTGAGCGGCGGCGTTGCCGTCCTCAAGGTCGGCGCGGCCACCGAGGTCGAGCTCAAGGAGAAGAAGCACCGTATCGAAGATGCCGTGTCGACAACGAAGGCGGCGATCGAAGAGGGTGTCGTCCCCGGCGGCGGCGTCGCTCTGCTGCGGGCCCAGGCCGACGTGTTGAAGGTCGCCGCCGGTATGAGCGGCGACGAGGCAACAGGTGCCAAGTTGGTCGCCAAGTCGCTCGAGGCTCCGCTGAAGCAGATTGCCGAGAACGCCGGCATGGAGGGCGGAGTCGTCGTCGAACGGGTGAAGGGCCTCTCCGGTAACGAGGGTCTCAACGCCAACAACGGCGAGTACGAGGACCTTGTCAAGCTCGGCGTCATCGATGCGGCCAAGGTCACCCGGTCCGCACTGCAGAATGCAGCGTCGATCGCGGCCATGGTCCTGACGACCGAGACCCTGATCACCGACCTGCCCGAGCGTGACAAGGCCGGCGGTGGCGCCGGTCACGACCACGGCGGCGGCGGAGGCATGGACTTCTAGTCCGACAACCTCGCACATCCGAAGGCCCCGGCTTCGCCGGGGCCTTTGCGATTCCCGACCGCGCGGAGCAGACCGCACCTGGATGCGGGGCTAGCGGTCCGAGCTGCGTGTCCGTCGGGCTGGAGCACCCAGGCCTAGAAGCTCACTCCACTGCGTCGCCACAGCGGAGGCGACTCAGCAGACCTTCCACCATGACCGAGCAGCCCGTCATGCGCCCATCTCGCCGGTCTGGCCCACGAAGCTGTGGCGCCGTTGCCATGTCCGACCCCGGCTTCGAAGTCTCGAGCGCGACACGCCGGCCGCAGCCTTTGGTGGCTAACTCCTGAAAGGAGCTTCGAGCATGTGCCTCAACTGCGGATGCGCCGATCCGACTCGCCGACAACGACCGACCGACATCACCCTCGTCGACCTGCGCCGGGCCGCCGACGGAAGTCACACCGCGGTGGCATCGGTCATCCGGAACCTCCGGGCTGGCCTGGAGACACTCGAGGCGGAACAGAGCGGCCTGCCGGTCCGAGGCATCGAGGCCAAGCCGTCGAACTATCGCTGACCGACCGTGCGCCCCGCCGCTCGCCCTGCCGCTCGTCCCCTGGGCGTTTGACAGGCTGGGTGACCGCGTCGACCCTGTCCGCATGACCCGACGTTCGCCATCCATCTTGATCGCCCTTGCCATCGCCCTGGTGGTGACCGCCTGTGGCGGGAACGCGCCGATAGGCCCCGTCCTGACCGACCCGACGGCGATCATCACCGCCGCCCTCACCTCGACTGACGCGGCGACCAGCGTCCGTGTGGACGCGGCCGTGGACGGCGTCGTCCCGGTGACGCTGCCGGGTGGCGCCACCTCGACCGACGTCAAGCTGACCGGCACGAGCGCCAATGCCGACGTCGACCTCGAAGGGGGCGAGGTCCGAGCCACGTTTTCGGTCCCGGCCGTGCTGGGCCTCGCCGGTGAGCTCATCGTGGCCGACGCGACGACCTATCTCAAGACGACCTTGACGGGCTCGAAGTTCAAGGTCGTCGACGCCGGCTCAGCGCTCCCGGTGGACCCGACCGACACGGGCGGCCTCATCGACGATCTCGGCGACTTCCTCCTGACGCCGGGCGTCGATCCGGTCAAGGGCGAGGATGTGGCATGTGGCGGCACGCAGTGCTACACGGTGGTCGTGGACCTCGACGCTCAGGAGTTGGCCGCGATCGTCGGTGAAGGCGCGGCGGGCCTGCCGGTCGACGTCGATGGCGCGAGCCTGCAGATGACCGTCCGGGTCGAGCAGACGCTGCCCAACCACCTCGCCGGCGTGTCGATCGTGGTGGGCCTGCCGTCGGCGGAGACACTGAACGTGGATCTCACGTTCTCGAAGTGGGACGAGGGCGTCACGATCGAGGCGCCTGCCGCCGACGAGATCTCCGGCTAGGGCGACAAGGGGCGGCCAAGCGCCCGGCTCTACAATGGGCGAGTGAGCCCTTCCCGACGTCGCCGGCCTGGTGACCACGCGCCCGACGTGGCCTCGCTGGGGCTGGACGAATCGGCCGGGACGGCGTTCTCTGACGAGTCGATGGAGCCGACCACAGTGCCCGAGGAGCCGGCTTGGATGGTCGAGGCGGCGGCGTCGGTCACGGCGGCGGACCCGACGGTCCCCACACCGGCTGCCGATCCGAAGACGATCGCGGCCGCCCGCAAGACCCGCGCCGCCGAGATCGTGAAGGCCCTCAACCCCGAGCAGGCACGGGCCGTCACGACGACCGAAGGTCCGCTCCTGATCCTCGCGGGCGCCGGTTCCGGCAAGACCCGGGTGCTGGCTCATCGGATCGCGTACCTCGTCGGGGTCAAGGGCGTCGCGCCGTGGCGGATCCTCGCCGTCACCTTCACGAATCGCGCCGCGGCGGAACTGCGCGAGCGGATCATCAGCCTCGTCGGCGAAGGCGGCCGCGACGTCCAGGCCGGCACGTTCCACGCGCTGTGCGCCCGGGTCCTGCGCTCGGACGGCGAGGCGATCGGGATCGACCGCCGCTTCGTCATCTACGACACGGACGACCAGCAGTCGCTGATGAAGCAGATCCTGCGTGAAGAGGACATGCCGCTCACCGGCGAATTCCGACCCAGCGCCGTCCTCGGGGCGATCAGCCGGGCCAAGAACGAGATGCTGGACCCGGGGTTCCTCTCGGAGCACGCGGCGAACCACCGCGAGCGCACGATCGCCCGGCTTGCCTCGCGCTACCAGGAGCGGCTGCGCAAGGCCAAGGCGCTCGACTTCGACGATCTCCTGCTCGAAGCCGTCCGGCTATTCGACGAGGCTCCCGACGTGCTCGCGAAGTATCAGGAGAAGTGGCACTACCTTCACGTCGACGAATACCAGGACACGAACCGGGCGCAGTACCTGTGGATCCGCAGCCTGGCCGCGAACCACCACAACCTGTGCGTCGTGGGCGACGACGACCAGTCGATCTACTCGTGGCGCGGAGCGGACCTGCGCAACATCCTCGACTTCGAGCGCGACTGGCCCAGGACCGCCGTCGTGAAGCTGGAGCAGAACTACCGCTCCACCCAGCTGATCCTCG
>JBKJXL010000335.1:0-3060 GCA_046716225.1 Candidatus Limnocylindrales bacterium
ATCACCAGGTGCCCGCCCGCGACAAGGGTCTCCTTGTTGGGGGTGGCGACGACCTTGCCGGCTTGGAGCGCGGCGAGGACCGGCTGCAGGCTCACGATCCCGCCCGTAGCGATGACGACGAGGTCCACGTCATCACGGGTCGCGAGCTCCACGAGCGCATCGGGTCCGGTGATGAGCGCCGTCCCGGCCGGCAGGTCCAGGGCGCGAGCATCGGCGCTGGCGAGGGCGACGACCCGCGGACGGAGCTTCGCGGCCTGCTCAGCGAGGAGGCTCCCGTTCGAGCCCGTAGCCAGGCCGATCACGCGGAACGCGTTCGGGTGGGCCGTCAGGACCTCGATAGCCTGCCGCCCGATGGACCCGGTCGACCCGATCAGGGCGACGCCGCGAGGCCGCCTCGCCTCCACGGACCCGGTCTCAGCCGAAGACAGCGACGACATACAACGTGACGATCGGGGCCGCGAACAGGAACGAGTCCACTCGATCCAGGATCCCGCCGTGTCCCGGGATGAGTGTCCCGGAGTCCTTTTGACCGGCCGCCCGCTTGATGACCGACTCGGCGAGGTCACCGGCCTGTGCCGCGAGCGCCGCGAGCGGGCCCAGGACGACCGCGTGGAGCGGGTTCTGGCCGAGCCCCCAGAGCATCGCGGCCGTGACGAGGGTCGTTGCGACGACGCCCCCGATGAGTCCCGCGTAGGTCTTGGACGGCGAGATGTGGGTCAGGAACTTCTCGCGGCCGAACTGCCTGCCGACGAGATAGGCGCCCGTGTCGTATGACCAGACGGCGAAGATCAACAGCACGATCCAGCCGCGCTCCGGGCCGAGGGCGGCCAGCGGAGCGCCATCCACGGACGGCGCCGCCTGCCCGAGGCGCAGGATGAACCCGAGCATCGAGACGTACACGGCCCCGAAGACGGTAGCGGTCCAGGCGTTGAGACCGTCGCGCGGCTCCACCCTGGCGAACGCCGCGACGGCGATCAGCACGACCCCGACGGCGATCAGCAAGGTCCCGCTGCCCTCGAGGACCTGCGGGAATGCCGCGTCCATGACGATGACCACGGTGAGGGCCGTCCCAAGGGCCGCGATCGTCTGGTAGCCGGCGGCCCGCTGGAGTCGGAAGACCTCGATGGAGGCGAGTCCGGCGATCAAGGTGATGAAGATGGCCAGGACCGGCCCGGCGATGGCGAGCACGATGAGCAGGATCGGGACGAACAGGGCTGCGCTGATCGCTCGCTGGCGCACGGTCCCTCCGGTGTGGTCGTCAGCGCCCGAAGCGTCGATGTCGGAGCGCGAACTCGGTGATTGCGGCGTCGAACGCCTCCGGCCCGAAGTCCGGCCACAGCGTCTCACACGTGTAGAACTCCGCGTAGGCGGACTGCCAGATGAGGAAGTTGGACAGCCGCTGCTCCCCGCCGGTCCGGATGACGAGGTCCGGGTCGGGCAGGCCCGCCGTGTACAGGGCACCGCTGATCGTCGCTTCGTCGATCTCCTCGGCGGGCACGCCCCGTTCGACGAGGCGTCGGACCGCGTCGACGAGCTCCGTCCTCCCGGCATAGTTGAACGCGATGTTCAATAGGAGGCGCTCGCCGTCCTCGGTGGCCGACAGGGCCTGATCGATCGAGCGGCGGGTCTCGTCCGGTAACTCCTCGAGCCGGCCCAGCAGCTGGACCCGGACGCCCTGGGCGCGGAGTTCGTCCGTCTCGCTTCGGATGGCGGCCTCCAGGAGGCCGAACAGGCCCGCGACCTCGTCGTCGGACCGCGCCCAGTTCTCGCGGCTGAAGGCGTACAGGGTGAGCGTCGGGATCCCGCGACCGACGGCGTGCTTCAACAGCCCGCGGATGGCCTCCACTCCGGCCGCATGCCCGTCGAGTTCGGGCAGCCCCTGCGACCGCGCCCAGCGCCGGTTGCCGTCCATGATGATCGCGACGTGGCGAGGCAGCTCCTCACCGGATTCCGAACCGGTCGGCGCGTCAGGGATATCCGTGGACGGGAGGACGGCCTCCTCCAGCGCCTCGTGCGCCGCGGGCGGTGCGTCGGTCGGTCGGGCCAGGGGTGCGCGCGGCACTAGACCTCCAGGATCTCCTGTTCCTTCACCAGACCAAGCCGATCCACGTCGGCGACATGCCGGTCCGTGGTCTTCTGGAGCGTTTCGAGCTGGCGATGGGACTCATCGGTCCCGACCTCGCCGTCGCGCTCCTCGCGCTTGATATGGTCGGCGGCATCGCGACGGAGGTTGCGAACCTCCACCCGAGCCTCTTCCATGCGCTTGTGGACGACCTTGACCATGTCCTTGCGACGTTCCTCGGTCAACGGCGGGATATTGAGGCGGACGACGGTCCCGTCCACGTTCGGAGTCAGGCCGATGTCGCTTTTCTGGATCGCCTTCTCGATCGCCCCCAGCACGCCGCGGTCCCACGGCTGGATGACGATCTGGTGTGGTTCCGGGACGCTGATGCCGGCCAGCTGGTTCAGCGGCGTGGACGTGCCGTAGTACTCCACATGGAGTCGTTCCACCAGCGCGGTCGACGCGCGTCCCGTGCGCATGCCCTGGAGGTCGCGCTCCATGGCCTCGACGGCACGGGCCATCTTGTGGTCGGCGTCGATGAGGATCTCCGTACTCATGCCTTCACACCTCCCGAGGCAGACGTGCCCGAGATCAGCGTCCCGACGGGTTCGCCGCTGGCGACCCGCGTGATGTTGTCCGGTCTGTTGAGGTCGAAGACCACGATCGGCAGGTCGTTCTCCATGCACAGGCTGACGGCCGTCGCATCCATGACCTTGAGCTCGTCCCGGAGCAGGTCGCCGTAGCCGAGCGAAGCGTAGCGCTGAGCGTCGGGATGCACCATGGGATCCCGGTCGTAGACGCCGTCCACCTTGGTCGCCTTGAGCAGGACTTCGGCATTGATCTCCACGGCGCGGAGGGCGGCGGCCGTATCGGTCGTGAAGTACGGGTTGCCGGTGCCGGCCACGAACATCGTGACCCGACCCTTCTCGAGGTGACGGATCGCTCGCCGTCGGATGTACGGCTCGGCGATCTCGTTCATCGCGATCGCGGTCATGACC
>JBKJXL010000336.1:0-8848 GCA_046716225.1 Candidatus Limnocylindrales bacterium
CACTAGACAGGGCAGATGGCCCCGTTCGCATCCTCCAGAGCGGCCGCGGACGAAGCCATCGACAACCACCTGCACACCCAATGAGCAATCCGGTCGCGATGGGCACCGGTCGGCGCCCCTGACGTGCCGCGATGGCCCACGGATGAACACCACGCGTGCACGACCGACGTCAAGCCTGGGCCGATGGGCCGGGACTCTCCGGGCACTGTCCGGGCACGGGACCCAACGGGGCGGTCAGTGGCCGCCGACCCGGACGACCCAACGTCCGCGTGCCGTGCCCGCCACGATCCCGTAAAGGGCGACCTCCAGGCCCTCGAGGTCCACCTCGGTGACGTGCCGGCCGAGTTCGCGCGGCCGAAGATCCGTCGCAAGTCGGTCCCACAGCGCGCGGCGCCGAGCGATCGGCACGGTCACCGAGTCCATCCCGAGCAGCGCGACGCCACGCAGGATGAACGGGAAGACGGTCGTATCGAGCTTCGGGCCACCAGCATTCCCGCTCGCCGCGACGGCGGCGCCGGTCTTCAGCGTTCGCAGGACGTACGGAAGGGTGGCCGCACCCACCGCGTCCACCGCACCCGCCCATCGCTCCGATTCGAGCGGCTTGCCTTCCACGGCGACCTCGTCGCGGGTCAGGATGCCGGCCGCCCCGAGCGCCGTCAGTCGAGCCGCCTCGTCCGGTTTCCCGGTGACCGCCCACACCTCATAGCCGCGATCGGCCAGGATCGCGAGCGCGGTCCCGCCCACGCCTCCGCTGGCGCCTGTGACCAGGACGGGCCCGTCGGCCGGACGCAGGCCACGGTCCTCCAGGGCGACCACGGACATGGCCGCTGTGAACCCGGCGGTCCCGATCGCCATCGCGTCACGTGGCGTCAGCCCGGGCGCGAGCGGGACGACCCAACCAGCCGGCACGCGCTGGTACTCGCTGTAGCCGCCGTGCCGGGCCACGCCGAGGTCATACCCGTGCGCGAGCACCGCCGTGCCGGCCGGGACGGCCGGGTCCCCGCTGGCCATGACCTCACCGGCGAGGTCGATGCCCGGGATGATCGGATCGATGCGGGCCACCCGGCCGTCGATCCTGGTCGCGAGTCCATCCTTGTAGTTGACGCTGGACCAACCGACGCGGATCTCGACCTCACCCGGCGGCAGGTCCGCTTGCGCGAAGCTCCTGACGCCGCGGTCGATCGCCGGGACGCCGTCACGCTCGGTCTTCCTGGCGACATAGGCACGGAACGTGTCCGGGATGGCAGTCATTGACGAAGCCTAGCGCGTCGCCAGTGTTGCGAATCGGTGCCCATGATTGACGCCCGCCGCACTCCTCCCCCACCATCTCGGAGCGATGACCACGTCCCACTCGACCATGTGTATGCGCAGGCGGCCCAGCCGAGAGGCCTGGGTCTGAGGTCGCGCGCACGTTCGAGATGACGTAGGAGCGGGACCGAAGACTCGGACCCGGGGCCGCGGACTCCACAGAGGAGCCGCGGTCTTTTTGTTTGTCCACGAAACCACAGGGAGGCACCAGAACCGACATGGCCGAACTCGATCCGACCACCTTCCGCCCGGAGACACGGGCCCTTCACTCGGGCCAGAAGCCGGACTCGGCGACGAACGCCCGGGCAGTCCCGATCTATGCCACCACGAGCTACGTCTTCGATGACGCCGCCCACGCCGCGCGCCTGTTCGGGCTGCAGGAATTCGGCAACATCTACACCCGGATCATGAACCCGACGACAGATGTCTTCGAGCAGCGGGTCGCCGCGCTGGAAGGTGGCGTGGCGGCGCTCGGGGTGGCGTCGGGTCAGGCCGCTGAGACGCTGTCGATCCTGAATCTGGCCCGGGCCGGCGACAACATCGTGTCGTCGTCCTCGCTCTACGGCGGGCCGTACAACCTCTTCACCCACACCCTGCCCAAGATCGGCATCACCACGACCTACGTCGACGGGTCGGACCCGTCCGCGTTCGGACGGGCGATCAACGAGAAGACCAAGGCCGTCTTCCTGGAGCTGATCGGCAACCCGCGCCTGGACGTCCACGACCTCGCGTCCATCGCCGACGTCGCACACGCCCGGGGCGTCCCGGTCATCGTCGACAACACCTTCGCGCCCCTCCTCGCCCAGCCCATCAAGCACGGCGCCGACATCGTCATCCACAGCGCGACCAAATGGATCGGCGGACATGGCACGGCCATCGGAGGCGTCGTCGTGGACGGTGGCACCTTCGACTGGGCCGCCAGCGAGCGCTTCAGGCAGGACTTCGTGGATCCGGATCCGTCCTACCACGGCATCAGCTACACGGGCGCCTTCGGCAACCTGGCGTTCATCCTGAAGCTCCGCGTCCAGGGCCTGCGCGACGTGGGCGCGGCCCTAAGCCCATTCAACGCCTTCCTGTTCCTGCAGGGTCTCGAGACGCTGCCACTGCGCATCACCCGCCACAGCGAGAACGCGCTTGCGGTCGCGAAGTGGCTGCAGACCCGGCCCGAGGTCACCTGGGTGAGCTACCCGGGGCTCGAGTCGCACCCCTCACACAGGCTCGCCAAGCGCTACCTCACCGGGGGCTTCGGCGGGATCGTGACATTCGGCGTGAAGGGTGGCGTCGAGGCCGGCCGCAAGCTCATCGACAACGTGCAGATCTTCAGCCTGCTCGCGAACGTCGGCGACGCCAAGTCGCTGATCATCCACCCGGCCTCCACGACCCACTCGCAGCTGGAACCGGAGGAGCAAGCGTCAACCGGCGTGACCCCGGATCTCATCCGCCTGTCGGTGGGCCTCGAGCACGTCGACGACCTCATCGCGGACCTCGAGCAGGCGCTCGCGTCGGCGACCGTCGAGACACCGAACGACGGGGTCCTCGTCGGCGCGGCCGGATGACGGTCGAACCCGCGACGACCTGGCCGGCCGGTCTCCCGACGGGGACCGGCCGGCTCGAGCACGTCGAGCTCGGCCCATTCGAGACCGACGCCGGCGTCGTGCTTCCTGAGCTGACCGTCGGATACCGCCATGACGGCCAGCCGCCCGGGCACGCCCCGCAGATCCTGGTCGTCCATGCCCTGACTGGCTCTGCCGATGCGGCCGGCGACTGGTGGGAGCGACTCATCGGGCCTGGACGAGCGTTGGACACGGACCGCTATGGCGTGCTGTGCGCCAACCTGCTCGGCGGGCGGTACGGGACCACCGGCCCGACCTCGGTGGATCCCCGCACCGGCTCGTCGTACGGCGACCGGTTCCCGGCCGTCAGGACGTCCGATCAGGCTCGGGCGCAGTGGCTCCTCCTGGACGCGCTCTGGATCGAGCGGCTTGACCTCGTCCTGGGCGGATCGCTCGGAGGGATGGTGGCCCTGGAGGTGGGGCTGCAGCGTCCGTCGTCCGTGGCGCATGTCATGCCGATCGCCGCGCCCGCCGCCACCGGCCCGCTGGCCATCGCGTGGAACCATCTGCAACGCGAACTCATCGACCGCCTTGGCGCGGACGGCCTCGCGCTCGCCCGGCAACTGGCGATGACCACGTACCGCAGCGAGGTCGACTTCGAGGAGCGGTTCGGACGATCGACCGAGCCGGATGGCGTGCCGACGGTCGTCAGCTACCTCGACTACCAGGGTGCCAAACTCGTGGAGCGCTTCGATCCCGACACCTATCGGGTGCTGGCCGGTGCGATGGACCGCCACGACATCGGTGCCAGGCGCGGCGGTCTGAGTGGTGCGTTCACGTGCTTGGCCGGAGCCGGCGTTCGTCTGACCGGCGTCGGCATCGAAGGCGACATCCTGTACGGCCCTCGACAGGTGGGCGGCGATGTCCGCGTCGCGGCGATGTCCGGCGTGGACGCCACGTATCGCGAGGTCCGTTCCACCAAGGGACACGACGCATTCCTGGTCGAGTGGGACCAGCTCGACACGATCGTCCGCGAGGCATTGACCCCGATGTGACATGCGTTACACTCCTCGCATCGACTCCTGCCGGACCGGTGCGCGCGACTCGATGTCCGGTGCGACAGGAGCCCAGTTCGAGTCGCCACCGTGGATGCGCTTACCGAGGACACACGGGCCGCACTGGTGCCTGTGCTCGAGCCGGGCGAGGAAGTCTCTGCTGTCCTGACTGCCATCGGTTGCAAGTTGGTCGTGACGGACCGTCACCTCATCCTCGTGCGTGACGGTCGCTCGTTCCGCCCCCGTTCCGGCGTCCAGTCATGGCCGCTCGTGCCCACGCTCTCTGTTCGGTCGACCCCCACCGACGCCCATCCGGGCCGCATCCTCATCACGATGAACGGCCACACGACGAGCGTCTTCGTGGCCGCCCACGATCAACGGGCCGCCGATCGCCTCGTGGCAGGGGTGCGCGAACGAACCCACGCCAAGGGCTAGACGCGGATCAGGTCGTCGGGATCACGGCGCCGGTGCGCTCGGTGACGCGGACGGATCGCTGGAGGGCGAGGCGCTCGGCGTCGGCGATGGACTCGGGCTGGGGGTCGGCGTCGGCGTGGCGGTCGGCGAGTTGTAGATCCACAAGTACTCTCGCAGCGTCAGCCCAGTGGCCCGGAACGCGGCGGCCTGCGCACGCCCGACGTAGCGGTAGTGCCACGGTTCGTACGTGTAACAGGTCACAGCGGTCTTGTCCTTCGGATAGCTCATGACGAACCCATACTTCCAGGCGTTGGCCTTGAGCCACTTGCCGGCAGCCGAGGTCCCCCAGTCCGCGTAGTCCCACGGGGCGCGGCCGCCGTAGCTCCTGAAGTCCAGCGTGGTCCCGAGTTGATGCTCGCTGTGGCCGGCCCGGGCACTCTCCAGCAGGGCGACCGAGTAGCCGTGGACGCGGACCCAGTAATCGAACGTGGCCTTCTGGGTCGTGTAACTGCGGAACGCCGACTGGACCGACAGGCGCGCCCCTGCCGATCGCGCTGCCCAGGCCATCGACTTCAGGTCCGCGATCACGAACCCTCGAACGTAGAGTCCGCTGTTCAGACCGGCCAGGGAGGTGTTCTTGAGGTCGCCGGGCTTGTACAGGCTGGACAGGCGGTACGTCATGTCCACGAGCGACCGGTTCCAGTGGCCGTAGTAGCCGAACTTCGTGAGGACGTCGGCAACCCTGCACGACGGCAGGGCGGGCGCCGCCGACACGACCGCGGTCGCGATCCCGGTGGTGAATGCCACGACCAACAGCAGCGCGAGCAGGCGCGGTCGTGAGGATCGGTGGTCGGGCGTTCCGCGGGTGAGCCGCGGCGCCTTCGTCGCCGTCATCGACCCATCTTGCCAGCGGGCACGGATCCTGTCGCTCCCCCGAACGTACCGGAGCCTATGGGCTGGGCGTCGGCTCGGGCACAGGCGTCGGTGGTGGGGTCTCGACCGGCGTCGGGGTCGGGGTCGCCTCGGGGGTCGGCGGCGGGGTCACGGCCAGTGTCGGAATCGGCTTGGCGGTCGGCTTCGGGGTGGGCTTGGGTGTCGGCTTTGGTGTCGGCTTGGGCGCACCAGCGCAGCTGCCCACGCCGCTGCCCTTCACGGAGCCGGTCGATGCCTTGAGTGCGTACTTCTTCGCCGGCAGCGAGCCGTCCGTCGGGAACAACTTCGCGGCGAGCGCCCGGATCGCCTTGACGTTCGGGATCTGGATCGACCCACGCGAGTCGTAGCCGGAGCCGACAAGGGGATGGGTCACGACCGCCCGATACGTCTGCTCGCGCCCGACCTGGGTGGCAAGGTCCGCAAGCTCGGGCAGGAACCCGCGCGGCACGTTGGTGGTGACGGTCTTGCCGATCGACTTGATGAGTCCGATCGGGTCGTTCAGGAATCCGCCTCGGACGATCGCCTCACGGATGCCGGAGATCACCTCCTGCTGGCGCGCCGCCCGCGTGAAGTCGCTCTCGCCAGAGGCCTTGCGAACGCGAGCGAACGCGAGGGCCTGGTTGCCGTTGAGGTGATGGCGACCGGCAGTGATCGAGAACCCATCGTTGAAGCCGTACCCGTCGTCATAGGTGGGGTCGCAGAAGGCACGTGCCACGTCGACGTCGACCCCACCCAGCGTGTCGATCACCTTGACGAAGCCGCCGAGGTTGACGGTCGCGTAGTACTTGATCTTCAGCTCCAGGAGGGTCCCGAGCGCCCCCATCAGCACATCGAATCCGGTCCCATCGGAGCCGGGGAACTGCTTCGGATTGAGGCGGGCATACGAGACGAGGCCGTTGATCTTGCCGCGGTAGCTGCGCCCGTCCTCAAGCGGGACGTCGACCATGTCGCGCGGGATCGAGACCATCGACACGGTCTGAGTGGCCGGATCCAGCGAGACCACGATCATCGTGTCGGTCAGATAGGTCCTGCGTCCCACGCCGGCGTCCACCCCGATGATCAGCCCGTTGATCCGGGGCTCGACCACGGCCGATGGTGAGGGCGACAGGGACGCGGAGGGGCTCGGGGGGGCGCTGGCGAGGAAGCTCGGGTCTGGCTCGGGTTCGACCGACGGAAGGACGGCGACCGGCGACGGCTCGACGAAGATCTCGTCGGCTGCCTCGCGCGCGACCTCCGTCGCATACCCCGCGTAGGCCTGCGGCACGACCATGACCAGCAGGAGGATCGCTACGGGCAGGGCATCTCGGCGTCCTGGCCGCGGCAGGGACGGATCCAGCAGGCTGGACCCCACCGCCGCCACGCGCCACAGCAGGAACAGGCCCTGCGCGGCGAGCAGACCCCAGATGACCTCGGACGAGATGAGTGTCGCCGCCAGGCGCGGACCGGACGTCGTGAGTCCCACCCAGATCGCCACGACGAGCGCGACGAGCAGCGGCGCCAGGAACAGCAGCGCCCGACGCCGACGACGGGCGACGAGGTGGCCGACACCCGGGACGATCGCATCGAGGATCGCGGGAACGTAGCGCGAACGGCGACGAGGCGCCTCGAGCGTGGGGGCTTCGGTCGCGTCCGGATCGGGCTGCGTGCCTCCCGGATCGGGCGGCGGCGGGTCCGGCGTCATCGCCGCATCGGTGTCTTGGTTCACGGTCGGGAGGGTAGCAGAGGGCGGCGCGGGGGGCCCGCGCCGGGGCCGCCCTGCTCCCGTCGGAGCCGGTGGCCGCGATGCGGTATCATCCCGGTCGCTCCCACTGGCGAGTGGCCAAGCGGTAAGGCGCCTCGCTCTGGACGAGGAGATCCTAGGTTCGAATCCTAGCTCGCCAGCCAGCCTCCCCCGCCCTGATCACGGCTCGGCGGTTTCGTCGCGTCCGACGATCGCCGCCAGGCGGGCCGCGTCGAGGATCCGGATCCGGCCAGGCGTCGTGGCGACGATACCTTCGGCCCGCAGGTCACGCAGGATCCGCGCCGCCACCTCGCGGACCGTCCCGACCCCATCGGCGAGGGCCTGCTGGGTCATGACAGCGGTGAGCCCGCCACCCTCCGGGTTCTCGGTGGACGCGTCCAGCAGATGGCGGGCGACCCGCTCGCGCATGGATCCGAAGGTGTTCGAGGCCAGCGTCGCGTACATGTCGTAGAGGCGCTGTGCGACTTCTCCCACGAGGAGCAAGCCGACCTGACCGTCGTTGATCACCGCGTCCCACAGGGTTGCGAGATGCAACTCCAGCACGGCGCAATCGCTCACGGCCTGGACACTGAGGGCCGCACGGGGGACTCTGACGTTCCCGATCATCGCGCCCGCCCGGGCATAGCGCAGGCTGAGCCGTCGACCGTCGCCTGCCGCCATGTAGGATCGGACGATCCCATGCAGGACGATGCCGATGCGGTCAGTCGGGTCAGTGGCCGCGAACACGGTCTCGCTGCGGCGCACCTCGAGCACGGACCCGCTGGCGACCAGGCGCTCGCGTGTCTCGTCAGGCAGACGCCCGAGGAAGGTCCCTTCACCTGACGCCGCTCGAAGCAGGTCGCGGGGGGCGGTCATGTCAGCCGTACCGTACACCTCGCCCGGGCGGGTTCCTCATCGGTGGAGACGACCCGATGACTGGGTCCTACATAGGCTGGTTCGAACGTCCTATTCCACGCTCCCGGCCGGTGCCCCACTATCGTCCCGACCGCTATCGAGAATGCGTTGTCATCACGCATCACGAGCGACACCGCCCGGGTCTGGGGGCCCCGGGTCGTCCTCACCATCCTCGCGATCATCGCCACGATAGGCATCGCCACGCTCACGGCCGCCCCCGTCCTGGGCGTCACGCGAACGTGGACCGGCCTCGGGGCCACGAACCTGTGGAGCGAAGGCGCCAACTGGTCGGGCAACGCGGTCCCCGGCGCAGCTGACGTCGCCAACTTCGACGGCACGAGTCCGAAGAACGCCACGGTCGGCGTCAATATCGCGGTCGGCGGGATCTCGGTGGGGGCGGCATACACCGGCACGATCACCCAGCCACCGCTGATCACGATGACCGTCGGTTCGACGGGGTTCAGCCAGGCCGGTGGCACCTTCACCGGCGGGACTGCCGCGATGACCGTCAACGGTCCGTTCACCCTCAGTGCTGGCTCGTTCGCCGCAACGACGGGGACGCTGTCGATCGCCGGCGCGCTCACGCACACGGCCGGCGGGACGTTCGCCGCCAACGGCGGGACGGTCGCCCTGATCACGAGCAGCGTGACGATCGATGTCGCAGCGAGCGAGACGTTCAACAACCTGACATTCACCGGAGGGACGAAGACCATCGCGGCAGGCGACACGCTCGTCGCCACCGGCACGCTGAACCTCAACGGTGGCGGCTTCAACACGGGCACGGTGGCGGTGACAGGACCCGTCAATCAGGCTGTGGGGTTTGCCGGCGGGACCGGCACGCTGCGCATCGAGGGCACGGCCGATCAGACGTTCAGCGGCGCCTCGACCCTGGCCGCGGGCAACCTCGCCAACGTCGTCATCGACAAGCCGTCGGGCACGCTCAGCCTGGC
>JBKJXL010000337.1:0-3383 GCA_046716225.1 Candidatus Limnocylindrales bacterium
AGCCAGGATCTGCTGGCCACCCACTACGCCGATCGACACCGAGACCAGCCCCGGGCCTGAGCGTCCGGTGACATCGGCGGCTACCAGAGGCGTTCGACCTTGGTGTTGCTGAATAGGTATCGGACGCCTGTGTCCCGTAGCGCGGCGTTGCCCAACATGGCCGGATCGTACGGGCTACCGCGCAGCCATGCGAAGGCCGCCGGCCCCTTTCCCGTTGCGGACGCGATGAGCCGGGCCGGTTCCAGCACCTCACGCTCGACGTCCTTGGCGGACCGCACATTGGAACACGCTTCGTGGCCAGCGGTGTGGGCGGCGATCACATGTCGCTCGGCCATCGCGGCGAGGTCGTCCCAGGTCATCGCGACCTGATCCTGCGTTCGCTCCTCGGGCACAACCGCGATGTTGTGCGCCCGGGCAAAGGCGCGTTGTTCGGCGGCAGGCGTGGCAAGGAATGCCGTGGGAGGAAAGAACCAGGCGACGAGCCCGAGCTCAGCGCAGATCGGATCGGCCACCGTCACGTTGTTCCGGTAACCGTCGTAGAAGACCGGGATGAATCCGGGCCGTGGCTTGAGCCACTGGCCGGTCGTGAAGAACCCGTCGAGATCCTCGAGCGTGACACAGTCGTACTGCGCAGCGTACCAGCCGAGCTCGCGGCGCAGCTTCTCGGCCTCGCTCGCCGGCGTGTTGTGGAAGTTGACGACGCGCAAGAAGCGCCCCTCGCCAAAGGCGCGCTCCTGGTCGCTGAACGATGTCAACGCCACGATCGCCGCCCGCCCGCCACGTGGCAGTGGCCGATCACTGCGAGGACCGAGTAGAGCGCCTTCGCGTCCCCGTCGCGAGCGGTCGGGACGAGATCCGTCGCGTAGTGGCGCAACAGCTCCGCGTATCGACTGCCCTGTGCCCGGGCGTTCTCGTCGCGCACGAGGAGGGGCTCCGTCCGCAGGTCCTCCAGGGCAAGGACCACCGGCACGCCCTCGCGTTCCAGCGCGCGTCGCTCATATTCCTTTGCCGCCTCACGGGCGTCACACGGGGCTTCCTCGTCAGGCGTCACTGTCGGCCCGTCCTTTCGATCGCTCTCGTCCAACCATCACGTCAACGAACAGTGGCTCGCGCAGGTCATGCGAGACGCGCGTCACGCGGCAGGAGCGCCTCGGCCGCGGTCACATTGAGAAGTCCGGCGCCGATACGGAGCGTGTTTGCCGTCCCGAGCGCGACACCGGTTCGAGTCGCCTCAGCGAGCGCCTTGCCACCCACGGCGCCGGCGGCCATGCCGGCGAATAGGGCATCGCCGCTTCCGACCGCGCTCAAGACATCGACCGCCGGTGGGCACCATGCGAACGATGCGCCGCGTTCGTCCACGCCCGCGGCCCCGTCGCGGCCCAGGGTGACCACGGCGGCGCCCGCGCCGCGCGAGCGGATCGCCTCCGCGGCGGCCAACGCGTCGTCGACATCGACCACGGCCAGCCCCGTGACTTCCTCGGCCTCCTCCCTGTTGAGCTTGACAAGTCCCGGCTTGCGGGCAAGGGCACGTGCGAGTTGCGTGCCTCGACAGTCGACCCACGCTGGCACGCCGTAGCGGCCGGCCGCCTCGACCAGGTCGCCCAGCGCGTCGTCGGCGACGCCACCGGGAAAGCTGCCGCATACCAGGAGCAACGTTGCGCCGGCGAGGTGCCGATCGATCATGTCGGCCACCCGGCCCCACTCCGAGTGCTCCAGGGCAGGCCCCTCCTCGTACAGTTCCGTGACCTGGCGCGAGTCACGATCAACGATCGACAGGCACGTCCGCGTCTGACCCGCGATCGAGACCGGGTCGACGGACAGCCCATCGCGCCCGGCCTGCTCCAGCACGGCCTCGCCGACGCGCCCGCCAAGTGGGCCTACCACGAGGACGTCCTCGCCCAGCGCGTGCAGGACCCGGGCGACGTTGAAGCCCTTGCCTCCGGCCAGCTCGAGTGTCGAGCCCACCCGGAAGATCTGGCCGACGGCGAACCGGGCAACCACCGTCGTTCTGTCGAGGGAGGGATTCGGTGTGCAGACGAGGATCATGCTGTGGCCTCCTCTGCCTCTCGTAGGGTCGGCTGGCTGGCGGTTCCCCCGGCAGCTCGAGTCGAGAGCGCCCCGCAGGCGCAGGCGAGACGCAACGACCGCTCGACCGGCCATCCGCGGAGCCAGCCGTAGAGGAAGCCGGCATCGAAGCTGTCACCCGCACCGGTCGTGTCGGCGGCGTCGACGCGCGGGGAGCCAGCCTCGGCGGAACGACCGTCCTGCCACCCCAGAGCCCCATTCGCTCCACGCTTGACGGCCACCGTGCGGACACGCTCGGCAAGCGCCGTGAGCGCCGCCCGAGGGTCCGACTCGCCGGTGATCGCCGTGGCCTCGGTTTCGTTGGGAAGGAACACGTCTGTTCGTGAGAGCACGTCCTCGATCCCGCCTTGCCAGCGTTCGGTCGGGTCGAAGTTGGTATCAAGCGAGGTCGTGGCGCCGGCGTGGTGGGCACGATCGAACAGCTCCGGGACACTCGGTCGGAGACTGTCAAGGAGGAAGTAGCTGGCCAGGTGAACGTGGCGAACCCGCGGCAGGAGCGAGAGATCGACGTGATCGAGACGGGTCGCGCTGATCGACCCTGGGTACGTCAGGATCGCTCGGTCAGCGCCACGTGACAGGATCACCCCTATTCCCGTCTTGAGTCGGTCGTCCACGGCGATGCCGTCGGTGGCCACACCGCGCTCGGCAAGCGAGCGTCGAACGAAGCCGCCGATGACGTCGTCTCCGGTCGCCCCGCAGATCGCCGTGGCCATCCCCAACCGGGCGCAGGCGCAGGCGAAGATCCCAGCCGAGCTGCCCAGGGTGAACTCAGCATCGTCCACCAGCCGCTCCTTCTGGCCGAACGCCGGCTCGACGTCACCGCGCAGCACGAGGTCCGCGTTGAGGTCGCCCACGGCGAGGATCTCGAAGTCCAGGCTCGGAGCATCAGCCATCTCGGTACCACTCGGCCCCGACGACCGGAGTGCGGGTGGCATGGGTGACCTGCCACGGCTGGCCGTACTGCTTGACGACGGCGGCCAGCTCGAGCATCCGCTTCCGCGCCACCCCCTCAAGGAATGCCCGGCGTTGGGCACCGTGGAGGCCTGTCGCCTCGATCCACAGGGCACGGCCGACCATCACCCCCGCGGCGCCCGACTTGACGGCGATCCGGACCTGGCGCACGAACTGATCGTGCGGTACGGCACCCGAGAGCAGGACCCATGGCACTCTGATCGCGTCGGTGATCGCAGCGCGAGCGTCTGCGGCCTCGGCATCCGTCGCGTCGGCGTCCACCGGAAACTCCGCCTTGAGGACGTCGATCCCGAAGGTTGCCAACCGTCGAGCCGTCTCGACTACTG
>JBKJXL010000338.1:0-4073 GCA_046716225.1 Candidatus Limnocylindrales bacterium
CTGCCGTTGCGACCGATGACCTTGCCCATGTCGTCCTCGGCGACGTGGAGCTCGATGACGGTCCCGGTCTCGTCCCGGACGACCTCGACCGTGACGGCGTCGGGATCATCGACGAGCGACCGGGCGACGTATTCGACCAGCTCTTTCGCTGCCATCTCCGCCGTCCTACTTGGACGCCGGCAGGATGCCGGCATTGCGGAAGAGGCGGGCGACCGTGTCGGACGGCTGGGCTCCCTGGGCGAGCCAGGCCTTCGCCTTGTCGGCGTCGACCGCGAACTCGATCGGATCCGTTCGCGGATTGTAGTGACCGAGGGTCTCGATCGAACGCCCGTCGCGGGCGCTTCGGCCGTCGGCGACGACGACCCGGTAGGTCGGCTGCTTCTTCGCGCCGACGCGTGTGAGCCGGATACGGACTGCCATGTCTGGTTCGCTCCTCCTCTTCGGCGGGGGTCTGGCGCCCCCGCGCTACTTGACGGTGATGACGCTGTCGAGCGTGTCGTACTCGCCCCCGACGTTGCTCGTCGTCGCGAACGCGACGAATGGTTCGAGGAACGGCTTGATGTCGGTGGTGTACCCGGCGAGCTCGTCGCCGGTGAGCGTGGCCTCGAGCATCGTTCGGACCGACTCGAGGTCGACGAACGTCACGCCGATCGCATCCGGTCCAAGCCGGCCGACGGAGTCGTCATACGCCGCGTCGGACGCGAGCGAGGTGCCCGCATCCGTGTCGAGCACGTGCTTCACGAAGCCGGGTCCGCTGCCGATGATCACGACTTCGTCGGTGACGGAGAAGGACAGTTCGAACGTTCCCTCGAGCGGCAGCGCATCCGTGGCACCGCCGGACACGCCGCCGGCGATCCCGCTGAGGGTTTCTAGATCGACGCTGACGATCGTGATCGTGGCGTCGCCGTAGTCCTCGTCGCGGACAGACAGGCCCATCGCACCCCCACCGAGCGTGATGAACGTTTTGAGGGTGCCGAAAAAGGCGTCCGCCTTGCCAGGATCGGCCGGGACGATGACGAAGCCACCCTCCAGGTCCGAGCCGGTCTGGTTGACGACGAAGCCGGCGTCACCGATCCAGCCGATGACATCGTCCATGCCGCCCAGCAGGCCGGTCGCACCTTCGATCGCGTCGATGGCATCCTTGAGGGACGTGTCCTCGCCGAGCTTCTCGAACGCGCCGAGCCAGGTCGCGCCGACCTCATTGCCGGCAACGAGCGCGATCGCGGTCGACGGGACATGGTCGACGACCTCGTTGACCCGGTTGGTCGTGGCACCGAAGCCTCGGTTCACGTGGGGGTTGGTCGCGACCGCCCTGACCGCGTCGGACTCGACGCGCAACTGGAAGGCCGTCCAGCCCGGGAGCAGTTCGGTCACGGTCTCGGTGACCACCGGGAGGTCCGCTCCGATCACGTCGGACGCATCGAGCATGGACTCGACGAGGGCCTGCACGTCGACGTAGGCGAACCCGATGTAATCACCCGAGACCGACCCGACTGCGGCTTTGAACTCCGGGTCGGAGGCGAGCGACTGGGTGCCGTCGGTATCCACGGCGGCCTTGACCGACGCGAGGTCGCCGACGACCGCGACGTTGCCGCCAAGGATGGCGAATGCCGCGCTCATCGCGCGGTCGCCGCCGGGCGTGACGATCGTGAGCTCGACGCCCTGGTAGGTCTCGGTATGGGACGGGGTCTGGGCGTCGACCAACGATTCGTTGAACCAGATCGTGGCCGCTGCCTGGTCCTTCACCGAGATGAGCAGGAGCGCGCGAGGCTCACTTGCAGCGAAGTCTGGTGAGGGCTCGTCACTCGGCATCAGCCCTGTCATCGCGCCGCTGGGGATCGGTCCGACGCTGAACGCGACCTCACCGTCAAACCACGGCTTGATGTCGCCGGTGTAGGTCTGGGACCCGCCGGACGCATCGCCGATGAGTCGATCGAGGGTCTCGTCGAGCTTCGTCTCCAGAGCGGCCTGGTCGGCGAACCCCGGGAAGTTCGAGAGGAACGCGGACGCAGCCTGGCGCTGATCGCCGGGCAGGTCCAGGCGAAGTTCGCCGTAGATGATCGTGTCCTGCGGGACGTAGCGCAGGACGGTCGCCTGGGACGAGCCGCCGGTGAGCAGCGCGGCGATGGCCAGCGTGACGCCAAGGACGAGCGTGACGACCCCGATCGCGGCAGCCCAGCGCAGAGGCCCTCGTCCGGCGGACGGGGTCGGCGTGGCCGGGACCTCGACCGGGACGGCCGCGGCCGCCGGGGGCGTGGTCACCGGAGCGGCCGGTGCCGGCGGTGGCGTCCACGCCTGGGTGGGTTCATCCGGGGTCGAACCCGGTGTGATCTCGTTCTGGTCGGTCATGCGCGTGGGTCTCCTGTGGCGCCTAACGGCGTCCGGACAGCGCCCCGAGGGCAGCGCGCTTGCCGCCGCTCCCGGACAGCTGCTTCATGAGTTTCTGCATCTCACTGAATTGCTTGACGAGTCGATTGACATCCGGAAGTGCCGTGCCCGAACCGGCGGCGATGCGCCGGCGACGCGACCCGTTGAGGATCGCGGGATCGCGCCGCTCGCTCGGGGTCATGGCGCGGATGATGGCTTCGGTCCGCTTGAGGTCGCCCCGGTCCACGGCTGCCTGCGCCTCACCGGCCAGGTTGCCCATGCCGGGGATCATCGAAACGAGGTTGCCGAGCGGGCCCATCTTCTGCATCTGTTGCATCGAATCGAGCATGTCCTCGAGGGTGAAGCTCGCCTTGCGGAGCTTCTCCTCCATCCGGGCCGCGTCCTTCGCGTCCACGACCTCCTGGGCGCGCTCGACGAGGGTCAGGATGTCACCCATCCCGAGGATCCGGCTGGCGAGGCGGTCCGGGTGGAAGACCTCCAGCGCGTCCGTCTTCTCGCCGGTGCCCATGAACTTGACCGGCACACCGGTCACCGAGCTGATCGAGAGGGCCGCACCGCCGCGGGCGTCGCCGTCGATCTTTGTGAGGATGAGGCCCGTCACGGGCACGGCGGCGGCGAACGCCTGCGCGACCGTCACGGCCTCCTGGCCGGTCATCGCGTCGACGACGAGCAGGGTCTCGATCGGCTGCACCGCGTCGTTGACCGCGGCGATCTCGGCCATCAGGGCCTCGTCGACGCTCAGGCGGCCGGCGGTGTCGATGATCACGACGTCGCGGACCTGGCGTTTGGCGGCCTCGACGCCCTGGCGGGCGATGTCCACGACCGGCGTCCCGGATGGGGCTCGATAGACAGGCACGTTCAAGCTCTTGCCGAGCGTCTCGAGCTGATCCGCGGCGGCCGGCCGGTACGGGTCCGCGGCCACGAGCAGCGGCCGGCGGCCGAGCTTCACGACGTGCCTGGCAAGCTTGGCCGTGGACGTGGTCTTGCCCGAGCCCTGCAGGCCGACCATCGCGATGACCGCGGGGTTGCCGCTCAGGTGGAAGGTGCGATCGCCGGCCGACAGGAGTGCGACGAGCTCATCGTTGACGATCTTGACGATCTGCTGGCCGGCGCTCAGGCTCTCGAGGATCTTGCCGCCGACGGCGCGCTCGCGGACGCGAGCCACGAAGTCCTTGACCACCTTGAAGTTGACGTCGGCCTCCAGAAGCGCGAGGCGGACCTCGCGCATCGCCGCATCGACATCGGCTTCACTGATCCGGCCGCGGCCGGTCAGGTTCCCGAGGGTCGTGCGGAGGCGCTCACTGAGGGTGTCGAACATGGTCCGGGTACGGACTCCGTCAGGTGGTCTGACCGCTCCGGCTGCGTGATCTCCCACGGCCGAGGCGGGTGGCGCGCGGATTCTGACGCGCCGAGGTTCCCGGAGTGTACCGCAGGGTCGTTCGAGCCGCCCCGCACGGTGGGTCCCGTTTCGCACCGCCCGGAGCCACGCCGCGGCGCCCCGCCGCTTCTGGACCGGATGCACGCACGGTGTTCGATTCGGGCACACCACGGGTCAGGGGCCACGAGCCATCGGGTCGCGGCTCCGACGAGACGGTCCTTGCGAGGTCGGCTGCACGCTGCATGTGCATCCGGGCGCGCCCCCCGGGGGGGGGGGGGGGGGGGGGGGGGGGGGGGGGGGGGGGGCC
>JBKJXL010000339.1:0-3902 GCA_046716225.1 Candidatus Limnocylindrales bacterium
GCGCCGACCGTCATTCGCGATCTTGGGCTGACGTCGCATCGGCTGACGCTCGTGGGACCGCAGGTGCGCGCCTTCGCGCCGGGACGCGATGGCGACTCGGTGGTCCTGTGGGCGGATCCTGCCCGGACCGCCGAGGGCCTTCGGGCGCGATCGGCGCACGACGCCGATGCATTCATCGGCTTCGATCGGCTCGTCCGCTCGCTCGCGGGATTCCTCGGTGATCTGGCCGTGCGGACGCCGCCGGACATCGCGGCGCCGGGTGTCGGCGACGCGCTCGCCGGGTTGCAGCTCGGGCGGACGTACCGTGGCTTGGGCCGGGCGGATGCGCGCACGCTCACCCGGGTCCTGCCGATGGCCGTCGCGGACTTCGTGGCGGAGGCGTTCGAGAGTGATGCCGTCCAGGCGGCCATCGCCTGGCGCGGAGTCCACTACAGCGCGATGGGCCCCTGGGCCGCGGGCACGACCGCGGTCCTGCTCGCCGACTCCGCGGGCAACGATGGCGGAGCCGCCGGCCAGACCGTGTTCGCGCGTGGCGGGCCGGGTGCGGTGGCCGCGGCCCTGGCTGAGGCGGCCACGGCCGCGGGCGTCGAGATCCGGACCGGCGCCGAGGTGACGGACATCATGTCGCGCGATGGCCGGGCGACCGGCGTCGTCCTCGCCGACGGCGAGGAGATCGAGGCCCCGGTCGTGGTGAGCGGGCTGGACCCCAAGGCGACCCTCACTCGGTTGGCGGATCCCGTGGCGATCGGGCCGAATCTGCTCTGGCGCGCCGGCAACATCCGGACGCCCGGCACGGTCACCAAGGTCAACCTCGCGCTGTCGGCGTTGCCCGTGTTCCCTGCCGCGGCCACCGCCGGCGGCGACGACACGGCGGTCCTGCGCGGCCGGATCGTCATCGCGCCCGGCATCGATGCGATGGAGCGTGCCCACGATGCGGCGAAGTTCGGGCGGCTGCCGGACGAGCCCATGATGGAGGCGACCATCCCGTCGCTCGTCGACCCATCGCTCGTGGAGGGGGCGCCAGACGGCACCCACGTCATGAGCGTGATCGTCCAGGACACGCCCCATACGCTGCGCGGGTCGGATTGGGACGCGGAGCGGGAGGCCTTCGGGGATCGGATCGTGGCTGCCCTGGACGGGTACGCGCCGGGCCTCGTCGGGCTCGTCACGGCGCGCCAGGTGCTCACCCCGCTGGACCTGGAACGAGACTTCGGCCTGACCGGCGGGCACCCGATGCACGGCGAGCACGGACTTGACCAGTTCTTCCTGTGGCGCCCGCTGCTGGGTCACGCTCGCTACCGCCTGGGCCTCGATGGGCTGTATCTCGCCGGTGCCGGCGCGCATCCGGGCGGCGGCGTGACCGGTCAACCCGGCCAGAATGCCGCGCGCGAGATCGTGTCCGACTGGAAGTCGCGCCGCCGCTAGGGTCGACGGCCCGGGCGGTCGCAGACGCTCCGCAATCGCGGGCCCCTTGCGTCAGATGCAAGCACCGTCGCTGCCGGTCCTCCGCACGGGCTGATCTCGACCAGGACGTGCGCCTGATGCAACGGCGAGGTGACCCCGAGCCCGATCCTTGCATCACGCGCAACGGATCGACGTGCCGGATCGGGATCCGACCACATCGGCGACCATGGTTGCGTTTGACGCAAGCCGCGCCGACGTTCTTGCACCTGGTGCAACGCCGCTGGATCAGCCCGGCTTGTCACCGCCCAGGAGGCCACCGAGCATCCCGCCGAGGTCGCCTGGGATGGCCGACGCGGCACTGTTCAGGCCACCGGCGGGAACGGCACCGTCGGGCGTCAGCATGTCGATGATCTGGGGCAGGAACGCCGCGAGCATCGGGAGCAGGGTCGCCATATCCAGCCCGGATCCGGCGGACAGTCTGTTCACGGTGTCCGGACCCAGGGCCGCGCCGAGCGCCTGGGGATCCACGGCCTGGTTCGCGCCCGTGCCGACCCACGAGTCCGCGGCATCGCCCAGCCCGCCGGCCTTGAGCTTGCCCATGAGGTCGTCCAGGCCGCCGCCGTCGCGCACGGCCTGTGCCAGTCCGCCGACCGACTCCGCGGAACCGGTCGGGACGCCGGCGTCTTCGAGTCCGCCCGACAGCTTCGAGAGATCGTCCACGTCAGCGCCTCCGGGAGTTCGATGCGATCGCCTGGGATGGGATCACGGGAAGCGCGAGCCTACACCGGGTCGTCCCCTGCCGCGAGCTCCCACGTCCACGTCCGGAGGCGCTTGAGCAGGCGTCTACCGGTCAGGTCCAGGTGGATCGGCGTGACGGCGACCCGCCGGTTGATCACGGCGTGGAAGTCCGTGCCGGGGACGGCCAGTCCGGACGGTGGCTGGCCACCGATCCAGAAGTAGGGGATGCCGCGGGGGTCCAGTCGCTCCACCAGCTCGTCCGAGTACACGCGCTTGCCGAGTCGGGTGACCTCGAAGCCGCCGAAGTCCTCCACGGTCGCCGCCGGCACGTTGACGTTGACGAGCTCGCCCGGCGACAGGCCGTGCTCGAGGATGTTCCGCGCGACGGTCGCGGCGGCGGCCCCAGCCAGGGCGAAGTCGGGATGCTCGTAGTACTCCTGCGAGATCGCGAAGGCCGGGCAGTTGTTGATGACCGCCTCCATCGCGGCGCTGACGGTGCCCGAGTACGTGATGTCGTCGCCCAGGTTCGCGCCGTAGTTGATGCCGGACGCGACGAGATCGAAGCCGTGCCCGAAGTGGCCAAGGAAGGCCAGGCTGACGGCGTCGGTCGGGGAGCCGTCCACGGAGTAGGCCTGCGAGCCGTCGGCGAGGATCCGCTCGCGGACCCGCAACGGGCGCATGAGGGTCTTGGTGTGGCCCACCGCGCTCTGGTTCGTGTCGGGCGCGATGACGGTGCACTCACCGATCGGATCGAGCGCCAGCTTGAGGGCCAGGAGACCGCGCGACTCCACGCCATCGTCGTTGGTGATGAGGATCTTCGGGCGGCTGGACCACTCGTCGAGCGGCCGGGCGTAGGTGCGCAGGGCTCGCGGGCCGCCACGGGCCCCGCCACCGGCCAGCGGCTCGCCGCGCTCCTTGTCAAGGTCGCGACGCTCGGATCGCGCTCGCTCGCGCGACATGTCCATCCGGTCCACCGGGCGCTCGTCTCGGTCATCCGTGGTCACGTCGGGTCGGGATCCGGATCGGGCGGTGGCGACGACACGACCGCCGGGGCCGAGTCGCCGTCGTCGATGTCGGTGGCACTCCCCGGTGCGGGCTCACTGGGCTTGCGGACGGTTCGGCCCTCACGCTCGCTGACCCGCCGAGTGGCGCGTCCGGCCACGGAGCGATCTCCCGCCCCCGCCCCGCGTTCCAGGAGCTGGAAGAAGAAGGCCGACAGCACGGCCGCGATCGGGATGCCGAAGATCGCGCCGGGGATCCCGGCCATGCGCAGGCCGATCAGGACCGAGCCAAGGACGACGATCGGATGGATCCCGACGGCGCCCTGCATGAGCCGCGGCTGGAGCACGTTCATGACGACGAACCAGCCGAAGCCCATCAGGATGATCGCCGGCAGGAGCACGCCGGGAACGAAGAACAACGCCACGACCACGGGCGGGGCCCACGCGACGAACGGCCCGAAGATCGGGATGGCCATCAACACGCCGGCCACGACCGAGGTGAGGATCGCGAGGGGCAGCCCCAGGATCGTGCTCGTCACGAGCGCGACCGCGAAGTAGATCCCGCCCATCGCTCCCTGGCCGCGCAGGAAGCCACCGAACGACTTCCCCACCGACACCTGGAGGAGTCGGGCGTCGTCGGCGTAGGCGGGCGGGACGAGGCTGAACAGGAACGACATGATCTGGTCGCGGTCGATGACCATGTAGATCGACAGGAAGAACACGATCAGCATCGTGCCGACCGCGCCGACACTGGCCACG
>JBKJXL010000340.1:0-6945 GCA_046716225.1 Candidatus Limnocylindrales bacterium
GTCTATAACCTCGTGACCAAGCGTGCCCACGCCTACGAGGACTCGACGGTCGAGTGGATCGACGCGAATACGGGCTCCCGCAAGACCGTCAAGTTCCCGGCCATCTACCTGCGCGGCGAGGGCGCCACGGCGGACATCATCAGCGTCGCGGTCGCCGGCAAGGGCCAGCACCAGGACACCGGCGCCAAGGCCATCCACCTGGCCCCGAACACGCGCTCGCGGATCGTCTCGAAGTCCGTCTCCAAGGACGGCGGCCGGGCGACGTACCGCGGCCACCTCAAGGTCGCGCCGGGCGCCACGAACGTCGTGGCCAGCGTCCGCTGCGACGCCCTCATGATGGACGACATCAGCCGTAGCGACACCTACCCGTACATCGACATCGCCGAGGACGACACGACCATGTCGCACGAGGCGACCGTGGGCAAGGTCAGCGCCGACCAGGTCTTCTACCTGATGAGCCGCGGCCTGACCGAGAACGAGGCGACCAACCTCATCGTCCAGGGCTTCCTGGAGGTCTTCACGAAGGAACTGCCGATGGAGTACGCCATCGAGTTCAACCGTCTCGTGAAGCTCGAGATGGAGGGGTCGCTCGGATGACGGCGGGGCCAACGCCTCGCCCGGTTCGCCGGGCGCCTTCGGAGTTCTCGCTGCCCGTCGAACGGGGCCACCTCGATCGCTTGACCGCCGGTGCGCCGGACTGGCTCGTCGCGGACCGGACGGCAGGCTTCGAAGCCTTCGAGGCGCTCCCGCCTGAGCCGAATCTGCTCTACACCACGTATCTGGACCTTCGCCCGGCCGATCTCACCGAGACGACGATCGTGGGCCCGGGCGTCGTCGGCGATGTCGCATCGCCGTCCCTCCCGGCCGACGAGGATGGCGTCCTGGAGATCCGCGAGGGGATCCCGGTGGCCTCCTCGCTCTCCGCGGCAGCCCGCGAGGCCGGTGTGACCTTGACATCGTTCGCGAGTCTCTTGGCAACGGATCCTGGCCACGCCCGGGACGTGCTGACGAGCGTCGGTGCGCTGCCCGCGGATGACCGGTTCGCCCAACTGACGCGTGCCTTGTGGAGCGCCGGGATCATCCTGGACGTCCCTGCTGGCGTCCGGCTCGCCAAGCCCATCGTCCTGCGCTGGGCGGCCGGCGTGCCCGCTCGGGCGATGCTGGGTCGCACGATCATCCGGCTGGGCGAGGGCGCCAGCGTCTCCGTGGTGGAGGAGCTCGTCCCGAGCGGTCCGGCTATCGACTGCGCCGCCGGCGAGACCGTCCCCCAGGCGTTCCTGGCCAGCACCTCGGAGGTGCTCCTTGGCGCGGGAGCGGCGCTCTCCCTGGCCAGCATCCAGGATCTTGGGCCGCGCACGGTGACGTTCCAGCATCGGACCGCCCGGATCGGCCAGGACGCCTCCCTTCAGTGGGCGCTCGCCCAGCTGGGGTCACGTCTCGTCCGGTCGCGCGTCGACAATCGGCTCGAAGGTGACCGTAGCTCCGTCGAGCAGGCGGAGATCGTCTTCGGCGCGGCGGACCAGCTGTTCGACCTGACCTCATATACCCGTCACGTGGGCCGTGACACGACCGGGAACCTGCTGTCCAAGGGCGCGCTGCTAGAGAACGCCAAGGCCTTCCTGAAGGGCATGATCACGATCGAGAAGAGCGCAGTCGGCACCGACAGCTACCTCGGCGAGTTCGGGATGAACCTGTCGAAGGACGCGCGCTCGGTCGCCATCCCCAGCCTGGAGATCGACCAGCCGGATTGTCGCCGGGCGGCCCATGCGAGCTCGGTAGGCCCGATCGACGAGGCGCAGCTCTTCTACCTCGAGAGCCGCGGCATCCCGCCGGACGAGGCCCGCAAGTTCATCGTCCTCGGGTTCCTGGAGCCGGTCGTGGCCCGGGTGCCGCTGGCCTCGGCGCAGGAGCGTCTGCGGGCGCTACTCGAGACGAAGTGGGATGCCAACTTCGGGAGTTCCAGCGGCGCGCACGCGGCGTGAGGCGTATCGACCTTCTGGCCGTGGATGAGGTCCCGGACGGGACCATGAAGATGGCGTTCGTCGACGGCGCGGACCAGGTGCTGGTCATCCACTCGAGTGGCGAGCTCTACGCGACCCAGGGCGTCTGCAGCCACGAGTATTTCGAACTCGACAAGGGCTTTCTGACATCGGGCACCCTGACCTGTGCGTTGCACCTGTCGCGCTTCGACCTCGAGAACGGCGAGCCGCTCGATCCCCCAGCCGAGGAGGCGCTCGCGGTCTACCCGGTCGTGGTCGAGGACGGCCGGATCCTCATCGAGGTGCCGGACGGGCCGCTGGAGATCAGCGAGTAGCCGTCAGCGCAGTCCGGTGATGACCTCGATCTCGGCCCCGAGCCGCTTGTACAGCGCGGACGCGAACGGCGTGGTGATGTGGTGGTTGTCGAAGAACACCATGAAGTTGCCGATGACCGACGGGCACGGGACGGACGGGCAGACCCATCGGGTGGGATCCACGAACCCGACCCCGGCCTGCTCGGCGGCCTCGCGCTCGCCCTCCAGCCAGCCCACGCTTACCGCGCGCTCGAATGGGGTCGTGCAGGCCAGCGTGTCAGTCGGATTGCTGGACAGGCAGACGGGGACGTCGAAGTCGGAGCGCGGCACGTCGCCGATGTAGACGACGTGCTTGGCGATCTTGGTGAACCGCGCGAACGACGCGGCGATGCCGGACCGCCACGTGGCCTGTCGCTCGGCGCCCATGAGGGTCGTGCCCGCCGTATCGGTGATATTCACGTTGCGGCTGTTGGCGACGATGACCAGGTCAGGACGTTCCGCCGCGATGCGCGCGAACATGTTCTCGCGCCATGCCGGACACTCCGTGTACTGGCGCTTGAGTTGGCTGTTCCACTGCAGGATGTCAGCCGTGGAGCAGGCGCCCTTCGTCAGGTTGATGAACCGCCAGCCGCGCTCGGTCGCGAGCCGCTCCACGGCCGGGAACCAGGCCAGGCCATGACTGTCACCGACGAGGACCACCGTCGTCGCGCCATCGGGATCGCCGTACATGCACGGACCGCTCTCGAGGTCGTCCGCGACGGCATGACAACCATCCAGGTAGGGCAGGGGATGGTCCGACCTCGCCATCCCGATCGCCGGACGCAGCGCGGCCGGGACCGGCCCACCGGCGGTGGGAGGCAGAGTGAGCGGGTCGATGCTTCCCGGCGAGCCCGAAGGGCTGGTCCCTGGCGACGCGGATGCGCCCGGCGACGCGGATGCGCCCGGCGACGCGGACCCACCGCCGGATGGTGTCCCGGTGGCGGTCGGGAGTGGCGAGGACCCGCCGCCAAGGAGCTCGTCAAGCGTCGCCTCGTCAGCGGCGGCGTCACTTGCGGCCGCGCCACCGAGTGCGTTGGATGTCCGAACGCCGATGCCCAGCGAGACCGTCGCGACGACGAGGGTGAGCGCCGCCGCCGTGACCAGGTTGCGACGGGGCAGCATGCCGATCCAGCGGCCCTGCCGGAACGGGGCCTCCACGAAGCGCTGCGTCGCCCACGCGCAGCCGATCGCCGCGAGGACCAGCGCGCCGCGGGCCCACCACGGAAGCTTCGAGTCCAGGGCGGCCGCGGGGATGACCAGCAGGGGCCAGTGCCACAGGTACAGCGAGTAGGAGATCCGTCCGAGGAACCGTGGGACGGCCATGGACAGCCAGCGTCCCGGAGCCAGCGCACTCTGGCGGTACCCGCCGGCGATGACCAGCGCACTGCCGAGCGTCGGGAGCAGCGCCGCCGTCCCCGGATACGGCGTTCCGATGCCGTGGGTCACGCCGGCCAGGCCGATCATGCCCAGGCCGACCCATGCGGCGATCGCCGCGGGCCGTTCCGGGAGCGTGGCGAGGCGCGTCGCCCCGATCGCGAGCATGGCCCCCAGACCCAGCTCCCACGCCCTCGTGAACAAGGAGAAGAACGCCCACGGGGCGTTGACCTCTGTGAGCCACAGCGAAACACCGAACGAGACCGCGATGACCGTCCCGGCCAGGATCGCCATCCAGCGTCCCAGGTCCGCTCGGCCGCGCGTAAGCCGAACGACGAGCAGCACCAGGGCCGGCCAGAAGACGTAGAACTGCTCCTCCACGCTGAGCGACCAGAAGTGGAGGATCGGCGACGGCGCCAGCTCGGCCTGCAGGTAGTCGGTGGCCTGCAGCGCGAAGTGGATGTTCGACACGTACAGGGCGGCTGCGGTGGCATCGCCGGCGACATCCGGGACGCGCAAGGGCGGCATCAGGGCAGCCGACGCGATGACCGTCACCAAAAGCACGAGGGCCGATGCCGGCAGCAGGCGTCGAGCGCGGCGCGCGTAGAAGCTCGGCAGGGCGATCGTCCCGGTCCGGCTCGCCTCGCGCAGCAGGAGCCCGGTGATGAGGAAGCCCGACAGGACGAAGAAGACGTCGACGCCCACGTAGCCGCCGGTCATCCCGGGGACCGATGCGTGGTACAGCAGGACGAGGACGACCGCCACGGCGCGAAGGCCCTCGAGATCCGGGCGGAAGCCGTCGGCGTGATCGGAGGCGCGCCGGACGTCGGTCTGGGTCACGAGGTGAGCAGGTCTCCATCGGTGGGGTCTGCGGGCCAGCGACGGATCCGCGGCCTTGACGGGATGCAGTGTAGCCCGAGCGTCCGGATCGGCCCGACCGCGGGTGCCGAACGTCAGCGCGGAAGGACCGTGCCAAGGCCCAGCGCGGCGGCGCGAGCGAGGATCGCCGAGCCGAACACCACGTCCGCGAGCCCGACGCCAAGGTGCATCGCGACGACCCGTCCGTTGGCCGGCCGTGCGGTCCCGGCAAGGATCGCCTCGCCGATGGTCGAGACCGGCTGCGGGAAGTCGTCGAACAGCCCGTTCGCCCGTCCGGCATCCAATTGCCCGCGGTGATCGATCAGGAACAGGGCCGCGTCCCGGGCGACCTCGGCGGAGCAGTACGTGGCGTAATCGACCGGGACGACCGTCGTGTCCGGGCCCAGCCAGTCGTTCGTCATGACCTGGCGCTTCGGGCCGAAGGCGGCGGCCGTGACGACCACATCCGCCCCGTCGATAGCCTCGCGGGCCGATGAGGAGGCCTCGATCGAGCCGACACCGTCCGTGGCGCGTCCGAGCTCCACGAGCGACGCGAGGTGCTCCGCCGACGGATCGAAGACCCGGAGCTCCACCCCCGGTATGACGGCGCCGAGCACCGGTAAGTGGCTGCGGCCTTGCACGCCTGCACCGATCAGGGCGGCACGGACCGGACGTCCGTCCACGACCGGCGCGAACCGGCGGATGGCCACACCGGACACAGCTGCGGTCCGCATCGCGGTGATCGGGCCGCCGTCCATGACGGCGATCGGCAGGCCGGTCCTGCCGTCGTTGAGGATCACGACCGCGTTGATCGCGGGGATCCCGAGCGCCTTGTTCGTGTCGAACCCCGCGACCCACTTCATCCCGACGAGGTCGTCTGCGCCGCCCGGGTCCTCGCCTCGGAGCATCGCCGGCATGGCGTGGGCGAACGATTCGGCCGGGCTGGGATGGAGGCCGATCTTGGGTGGCAGTTCGGCTTCGGCGAGGGCGGTCATCGTCCGTTCCGCCAGGTCCAGCCGCTCGAGGAGCGCCGGCATCGCGGCAAGGACGTCCGTCCCGGTCAGGTAGCGCAGCGCCGGCAGGTCGGTCACGGACACGAGTCTAGCCCGCCGGATGACCTAGCATTGGACCATGTCCACGCTCGACCTCGAGGCTCGACTGCGCGCAGAGGGTCTCGCGCCGACCACCTGGTCGAACGGACCGGGCGACCGGTACGGCGACCATGACCATGGATACGACAAGGTCATCGTGGTGGTCAGCGGCTCGATCCGGTTCGGCCTGCCGGGAACGGGCGGTCCCGTGATGGTGGCGCGTGGCGATCGGTTGGAGTTGCCGGCCGGGATGAGCCATGACGCGCTCGTCGGACCCGACGGCGTGACCTGCCTCGAGGCCCATCTCGTGGCGGGCTCGCTCGGCGGCCAGGCCCATCGCCCGGCCGGCGACTGGTGAGCGCTGCATGACGTCCGAAACCGAAGGCGCCGATCCGACGTACTCGAAGGCGTCCCCGACCGGGGGCGTCGACGCCACGCAGGTGGATGACGACGCGCTCGTTCGAGCGGTCGTCGCGGGTTCGCACGACGCGCTGGCCGTCCTGTACGACCGGTACGTCGATTCGATCTTCGCGCTGGCCCGTCGGACGACGTCGGATCGAGGTGCGGCGGAAGAGGTGGTCCAGGAGACATTCCTCGCGCTGTGGGACCGGGCGGAGACGTTCGATCCGGCGATGGGATCGGTCGGCGGTTGGTTGCGGGCGATCGCCCGACATCGAACGGTCGACCGGCTTCGGGCGGCCGTCCGTCGCCCGACGCTGGTGCCGTATCCCGTGGCCGTCTCGAGCGGCGAACCCGATGCTGCCTCGCTCGACCGGATCGCCACCCCCGAGTCGGTCAAGGGAGGGTCCAGGGCCGCACAGACACCCGAGGAGGGGCTGGCCTCGGCCGAGACGCGGCGGGCGATCCAGGCCGCGCTCGCGACGATGCCCGCCGACGAGCGCGAGGTGATCGTCCTGGCCTACTCGGATGAACTGACCCAGTCGGAGATCGCCGAACGGCTCGGGTGGCCGCTGGGCACCGTGAAGACGAGGACGCGTCGGGCGCTGGCCCGTCTGCGCGAGGTCCTCGCCGATGAACGATAGGACGGACATGGAGCACGACGCGACCATCGAGGCGATCGATCTGGCGGCCCTGGAACCGGGTGGCCTGGATCGGCTGATGGCGGGCGACACGGACACCTCGCGTGCGGTCGCGGCCCACCTCGCCGGCTGTGAGTCGTGCGCCGCCCTGCTGGTCGCCGTCCATCGCGACAGCCTCGTCGTCGCGGATATCGTGGCCACCACGCCGCGGGACGACCTGCGGGCCCGGACCCTGGCGACGGTCCGCCGA
>JBKJXL010000341.1:0-5150 GCA_046716225.1 Candidatus Limnocylindrales bacterium
GTATCCGACCCCGCCGCCGCCCGAGCTCGCGCCCGGTTGCTCCGTGGCCGGCGTCCTCGGCGTCGTCCCGGGCATCCTCGGGCTGCTCCAGGCGAACGAAGCGCTCAAGGTCCTCCTTGGGATCGGCGAGACGTTGTCCGGTCGGCTGCTGTTGTTCGATGCCCTCGAGACCGAGTTCACCGAACTGAAGCTTCGCCGCGATCCGGCCTGCCCGGTGTGCAGCGATGCGGCCGTCGAGGCCCGCAAGGCCGGTCGTCCGCTGACCACGGCCGCGGTGGGTGGCGATGCGCCGTTCCTGCTGGGCGGGACCGGCTTCGGATCGTCGCTTGGCACGGCGCCAGACGCCGCGGCGCCGGTCGCGGGTGAGGCGCGCGCATGAGCACGGTCTTCATCCCGTCGGTCCTTCGAGCCAACGTCGGTGGCGTCAAGTCGCTCGAGATCCCGGGCGATTCGATCCGGGCCGTGGTGACGACGCTCGTGGAGGAACACCCGGCCCTCGGGTCGCAGCTCCTCACACCGGAGGGCGACCTCAATCGGTTCGTCAACGTGTACGTCAACGGGCAGGACGTCCGGTATCTCGCCGGGCTGGAGACGCCGGTCGCCTCGAGCGACGAAGTGCGCCTGCTTCCCGCGATGGCGGGCGGATGACCGTGGCGGTCCTGCGGCCGCTGGACGATCACGAGCACCACCACGCGCACGCGCACGAGGCGCTCGAACCGCACGGCGGCCGGTACGACAGCATCCTCGACGCGATCGGCTTCACGCCGCTCGTCGAGATCCCGCGCATGTCGCCGAACCCGGATGTCCGCCTCTTCGCGAAGCTGGAGATGCTCAATCCGACGGGGTCCGTGAAGGACCGCGTCGCCAAGTACCTGATCGAGGACCTCGAGGCGCGCGGCCTGCTCCATGACGATTCGATCATCCTGGAGCCGACGTCCGGCAACACCGGCATCGCCCTCGCGATGATCGGGCGGAGGAAGGGCTATCGCGTCGCGCTGGTCATGCCCGACAACGTCACCAACGAGCGACGCCAGATGGCGGCCCTGTTCGGGGCAGAGGTCATCGATTCGCCCGGCGCGCTCGGCTCGAACGGCGCCATCGCGCTGGCCAAGCACCTCGTCAGCAAGGATGACCGGTTCGTCATGCCGTACCAGTACGGCAATCCGGCCAACGCGCTGGCCCACTACGAGACGACCGGCCCGGAGATCCTGGCGGACTGCCCGGAGATCGACGTGTTCGTCGCCGGGATGGGGACATCGGGCACGCTCATGGGCGTGTCGCGCTACCTGCACGAGCGCAAGCCCGGCGTCCGGATCGTGGCCGCCGAGCCACTCCCCGGTGAGCTGGTGCAGGGCCTGCGGTCATTGGAGGAGGGCTTCGTCCCGGAGATCTTCGAGCCCGAGCGCATCGATGCGAAGTACCTCGTCTCGAACCGGGACGCCATCGCGGCCCTGCGCGACCTCGTCTTCAAGGAAGGGATCTTTGCTGGGCCGTCGTGCGGGGCCGTGCTGGTCGCCGCCGCCCGCGAGGCCCAGGCGATGACGAGTGGCACGATCGTCGCCCTGTTGCCCGACGGTGGCTGGAAGTACCTGTCGGCCGGCACGTTCTCGGCGAACCTCGACGAGATGGACGACGCCCTGGAAGGTGGCGTCAACTGGTGGTAGATCGCCGTCGACTGGGCCGTGACCAGTGACTACAGTCAGTGGTCAGATGGAGGACACCGTGGCGGAACGCTCGATCATGGCCAGTCGGTTCAAGGCAGAGTGCCTGGCGATCCTGGATCAGGTGGACGAGATGAAGGTCTCGTACACGATCACCAAGCACGGTCGCCCCGTCGCGAAGCTGGTCCCGGCCGATCAGGACGAGTTTGGCGGCGCGTTGATGGGCAGCGTCACGCTCGTCGCGGAGGATGACGAGGCCTACTACTCGACCGGGGAGGGCTGGGACGCCGAACCGGGTCCGGCATGAACGTCCTGCTGGATACCCACGCGATCCTGTGGTGGCAGGCCGACACCGGTCGGTTGTCGAGGGTCGCCGAGCGCCTCATCGAGTCAGCTGACTCGCTGATGATCAGTCCGCTGAGCTGCTGGGAGATCGCGACGCTGGCCCGACAGGAGAAGGTCGCCCTCGATCGGGATCCGGCCGTCTGGATCGGGACGTTGATGCGGGAGCCACGGGTCGTCGCCGCACCGTTGACGACCGAGGCTGCCGTGTGGGCGGGCCTCCTGGATCGTGTTGCCTTTCCGGGGAACCCCATCGATCGGCTGATCTACGCGAGTGCCCGTGACCTCCGTGTGCCCCTGATCTCGAAGGACGAGAAGCTCCGATCGTTCGCCGCCCACACCGGAGACGTCGATGTCGTCTGGTGATGGCGTGACGCCTCGGTTGACGTCCCTTCCGGACGATGTCCGCGAGGCCATCGTCGCCCACGCCCGTGCCGAATACCCGAACGAGGCGTGCGGGCTGATCGTCGGCGACCGGCTGGCCGCGGAGGGCGGGACGGCCCTCCGGTTCGAGGCGACCCGCAACAAGGCCGCGTCCCCGTACCGCTACGAGATCCACCCGGAAGACCTCCTTCGCCTGACCATCGCGACCGACGACGCCGACGAGGTGTTCTGGGCGATCGTCCACTCCCACACCCACACGCCGGCCGTGCCATCGCCGACAGATGTCGGCCTCGCCTTCTACCCGGAGGCGCTGTACATGCTGGTCTCGCTCAGTGAGGACGAGGCCGACGCGACCACGGGCGAACCGAGCGTGCGGGCCTGGCGCATCCTCGATGGTGAGGTGACCGAGGTTCCGCTGTCGTGACGCAGCGCATCGACGTCGTCGAGACGTCGTTCATGCTCCTCGTGCTGGGTGGTCCGACACCACGCGACCCGACTCCATGACCACGACCCAGTCGAACCACCGTTCGGCGAAGGCCGGGTCGTGGGTGATCGCGATGATCGTCCGCCCGGCGGCTCGTACCGCTTCGATGATCCGCCCCACCCGCTCGACGCCCTCGGGGTCCTGACCGGTCGTCGGTTCGTCGAGGACGAGGACGGCCGGATCCATCGCCAGGACACCGGCCAGCGTCACGAGCTTGCGGCGCGACCGATCGAGATCGTATGGGTTCGTTCCTCGCTCGCCCTCGAGGCCGCTCAGCACAAGGGCGGCGTCGACGAGCCTGGCCGCCTCCGCCTGGGTCCGCCCCAGATGCCGGACCCCGAACGCCACCTCGCGTTCGACGGTTCGCTCGAACAGCTGATCGGCCGGATCCTGGAAGGCGAAGCCGCACAGGGCCGCGAGCCGGTGGACCGGGACGCCGTCGGTGGCGGTGCCACCGAGTCGGACGCGCCCGGAGGTCGGTCGGAGCAGGCCGTTGAGGTGCTTGGCGAGCGTCGTCTTGCCTGACCCGTTGGGCCCGATGATGGCCACCGCCTCACCGGCTGCGACCTCCAGCGACACGTCGCGGAGGGCCTCGACCCCGTTCGGGTAGCGGAACGTCACGTGATCGACGGAGACGGTGACGCCCCGCCGTGCGGAGCCGGCCCCATCCCACGTCAGTGGACCCAGGGCGATCGGCGTCGGCGGCCCGTCGACGATCCGGCCGCCGTCGAGGATCGCCAGCCGGTCACTCGCATCCAGGACGGCCGATGTGTGCTCGACGCACACGATGGTGGTGCCAGTCGCTCGGAGCCGACCGAGGAGCTCGACGACCGCGGCCGTTCCCGTCGGATCGAGCTCGGCCGTCGGTTCATCGAGGACCAGGACACCCGGACCCATGGTCGCGATCGAGGCGATGGCGACACGCTGCTGCTCGCCGCCGGACAGGGTGCCTGGGTCGCGCTCGGCCAGGTTCGCGATGCCGAGTGCCTCCATGGTCGCGTCGATGCGGGGATCCATCGCCGCGCGCGCGACGCCGAGGTTCTCCAGGCCGAATGCGAGCTCCTCGCGAACCGTCGGCTTCGAACCGGACAGCTGGTCGGCCGGGGACGTGAACACGATCCCGCACCGGCCGACGGTCTCGGCGGCGGTCGCGGAAAGCATCTCGACCGCCCCCACCGTGACCCGCCCACTGACATCGGCACGCACGACACGCGGCAGGAGCCCGGCCGTTGCGAGCGCAAGGGTGGACTTGCCGGCGCCGGGGCGGCCGGTGATCCCGAGCCACTCACCGGACCCGACCGTGAGCGACACGTCGATGAGCGCGCTCTCGCGCCGAGCGGGATAGCGGACGGTCAGACCGTCGATCGTGATCGTCATCGGCCGATCCCGGCGATCGCCGCCACGACGACCAGCCCGGTCGCGCCCAGGAGCGCCACTCGCAGCCACCGGTCGACGGTGGGATCCTCGACGATCCGGTACGCGGTGCGCCCCGGCCGTGCGCCGAACCCGCGCGCTTCGAGCGCGAGCGTCCGTTCCCGGACGTCAACGAGCGCTCCCAGCAGGACCGGCCCGATGAGCGGGACCAGGGCGCGCAGGCGCGTCCCGAACGAGCCCTCGGTCGTCAGCCCGCGCGCGGCCTGCGCCTGGAGGATCCGCGCCGCGCGCACCTGCATCCGCGGGATGAGCTGGACGGCCGACAGCACGACGAACGCGATCCGGTAGCTCACGCCGTGCGCGACGAGCCCCTCCAGGAGGTCGTCGGGACGCGTCGTCAGCAGGAGCAGCATCGACGCCGCGAACACGACGGCGAGCCGGACTGCCGATACGACCCCGAACGACGCCCCTTCTCGGGTGACGGCCAGCGGGCCGAACGAGACCAGGACGTCGCGGCCGCCCGGGAAGAGCAGCGCATTGAGGACGACGATCGCCACGAGCAGGAGCGCCGGGACCCGGAATGACCGGAGGAGGCGACTTCCAAGGCCGGCCGATACAGCAACAGCGACGACCGCCACGGCCAGCGCAGCAAGGGCGACCGGGGGCAGCAGGAACGCCGCGATCAGAACGAATACGACGCCCAGGACCTTCGTGAGCGGGTGTCGTCGGTGGAGCCATGTGGCTCCGGGGACGTGGTAGCCGGTCGCGACGTGTGTCACGCCTGGACGGTCTGATCACCGCGGCTGAACATCGTCCGGACCGTGGTCGGCAGCGCGGTGAGGATCACGAAGACGACCGTGAAGCTGATCGTCTTGTCGAGCGGGTCGCTCGTCAGGCCCTGGGCG
>JBKJXL010000342.1:0-8760 GCA_046716225.1 Candidatus Limnocylindrales bacterium
TGGAACCTGGCCTGGTTCGGCGAGCCGAGCGTCCGGTTCGAGGGCAGTCGGGGCGACCTGGAGGCCGTTTGCGCGACGGTCGGCCGGGATCCATCGAGCCTCGCCATCACGGCCGGGATCGCCGTCCGGTTCACCGATCGGCTCGATCCGGCCAAGCCGCCGGACACGACGCCGGCCCTCGACGGGAGCGTTCCGGGCGCGATCGTCGCCGCCAAACGGGACGCGTGGCAGGCGATCGGGACCGACCACGCCATCGTCGCTCTGGACCCGTGCGATCGCGAGACCGTCGACCGTTCAAGGCTGCCGTGGCCACCTGGCGCGGCTGACCGTCAGGTCGCGTCGATCCGACGTTCGGCCAGTCGCGGTCCGTAGCGCGGCGGCCGCAGCCCGCTGAGCTCAAGCAGCCGGACGACGCGTGCGCGCTGACCGGCGTACGGCGCGAGCAACTCGAGCATCCGCTCGTCCGTCCCGCGCGGCTCCCTGACCAGCGCCCACGAGACCACGTTCTTGAGATGGAAGTCGCCGACGCTCACCGCATCCGGGTCGCCCAGGGCCCGTACCGCCACTTCCGCAGCCGTCCACGGGCCCAGGCCGGGGAGGGCGGTCAGCCGTCGGTGGGCTTCGTCCAGTGGCAGGTCCACGCAGGACTCGAACCAGGACGCCCGGGCGCTGACGCGGCGGATGAGCTCGGCTCGTCGCTGCTCGACGCCGAACGAATGGAACGCGTAGTAGGGGAGTGCTGCCAGCGTTTCGCCTGTCGGGGGCAACCGAAGGCCCTGCCTGGTCGGCGACATCCCGGAGCCGGGCGCGTCCTCGCCGTGCGTGCGGATCAGGTCGAACCACGCTCGTCGGGCGGCAGCGCCGGTGACCTTCTGCTCCAGGATGGCCGGGACGAGTGACGCCATGACGGCGCGAGTCCGTGTCGGGCGGACGCCGGGGAACCGCCGAGCGAGGTCCCGGACGAGCGGGTACGGACCCTCCAGCGCCGGGCGTGTCGCGTCGTCCCCGACCAGCTCCGGCGCGTGCTCCAGCAGGTGGTCGGCACCCGGTCCCCAAGCCTCACAACGCAGTCGCGGACCGTCATGGACGAGGTGGATCGACCCATCGCCGGCCGGCGTTCGAAGCGCCAGCCAGGCCTGATCACCGGCGAGGTGGATGGTCCGATCACCCGGCCCGCGCGAGAGCGGACGAAGGGTGAGGGCGAGGTCCAGCGGGCCGTCCAGACGCAGGATCCGCGAAGGCATGGGCGCCAGTCTGTCAGGGATTCGATATGGACACAGGTTGCGTCGAAATCAACGTACTGCCCGATATGGTGCTAAGGTACCCCTTGACGTGCGACGCATCAGAGTCGTCGCGAGCATGGCGCTCATCGCCGCGTTCGCCACGGTCGCCGTCCCCGGACCGGTCGGATCGAGGGTCCCCAACCCCGCCGACCCAGTGGCCCCGGACCTCTTCCAACGCGTTGAGGTCGCCGCTGCCGTCCGCGGGCCGGTGATGACGATTTCGCCCCTCGATCCGGGGGCCCGCTCAGATGGGATCCTGGATCAACGCTCGACGATGTTCGAGCCAGCAACGCGAACCGAGCCACCCCAGGCTCGTGTTCCGGTTGCCCAACCCACGGCCCCGACGAAGTCCGTCGCCAGGAACCCGTGGCGGACAGACCCGAACATCTCGTGGTACGGCCCGGGCTTCTACGGCAAGCGGACGGCATGCGGCCAGGCCCTGACCACAACCCTCCTCGGCGTGGCGCATCGTACGCTGCCGTGCGGGACCAAGGTGACCTTCAAGAACGCCGAGAACGGCCGGATCATCACCGTACCGGTCGTGGACCGCGGACCGTACGTGTCCGGGCGAACCTGGGACCTGACCGGCGGCGCCTGTACGAAACTGGGCGCCTGTCGGACCGGCCCCCTCCTCTGGCGGCTCCACTCAGGTAGCTGAGCCGGCGGCCCCGGCGGCCCGGCGGGCCTGGATGTTCCGGCGGGCCCGGATGTTCTGCTGAGAGATGTTCTGCTGAGAGCCCGAGGATCTGACCTCCTGGTTCGCCATGGCCCTCAAAGGCCCAGATCCGTGCGTACCTCGGGGCTGACAGCTCACTCAGCGGCTCTCCTCGCGCCCCTCACGTCGAGCGTGCCGCTCACAGCCCCCGGAGCGACGACGCGAAGGCGCTTGCTGTCGATCTCTCGAGCTGTGAGCAGACATCGGCATGCAGGCGCCCCTTGGTGTGCGCGGCGTCCGCCGAAACCGTCGGCTGTGAGCAGACATCGCGACCCGTGGTCCCACCCAGCCACGGCCCGGCAGGCACGCCGGCTGGCGCCTCACGCGCCGGGGGATTACGGTAACGGCATGTGCAGAAGCATCAAGACCCTGCGTCGCGCCGAGACCGCGGCGACGACCGGCGAGCTGGAGGCTGCCGCCCGCCAGTACGTCCGCAAGATCAGCGGCTATCGGACCCCATCGGCTCGGAATGCCGAGGTCTTTGACGCGGCCGTGGCCGACGTCACCGCGTCGTCACGACGCCTGATGGAGGCGCTCGGCGTCGCCGTCCTCGACGGTCCGGACCCGATGGATCGGCCGCGCGTCCCGTCCGGCGGGACCGCCCGCGTCTGACGCGACGCCACACGCCGTACCACCACAAGCTCGTTGCCCGGACCGGCTACTCGGGCGGAGAAGAAGTACCCGCTGTACGGGCTGGACCTGAACGAGACGACCAGGCCGCTGGAAGCGTCGCTCGACTGGACCGTCCGCGCGTGACACCCGCCTCGGACCCGTCAGACGTCACCCCAGCGGATCACGCGCTCCAGGTTGATCCTCAGGATCGGGCGCGACTCGAGGTCGTGCCGCTGATAGATTCGATAGCGCTCGCGCAGGCCCGCGACCGCCCGCGCATGCTCCCCGTCGGGGGCGCCGGGCTCGAGCAGCGTGATGCGTCCGTGGCAGCGGACCCAGGCCAGGCGCGACCAGTCCTCGTCCCAGCGATCCACGAGGATGCTCACCCGGGGATCGGTCGCGAGATCGCGGACCCGCGCGAGGTCGTGCGGGTCGGTCGAGCGCTTCGGCTTCTCGTCCAGCGCCGAGTACAGCACGTCGGCCGTCGGGTGGACCGCGAAGCAGATCGGGACCTGGCGCGGCATCCGATCTGGCGCGATCGTCGCCAGGATGGCGCGGCGAGCCTCGGCCAGCAGCGCTCGATCGGCCGGGGTCAGGACCGGGGTTGGAGCCATGTCAGCCCTATGATGGGCGCCATGGTCCATCGCTGGGTCCGCCGCGCGGCCGTCACTGCGAGCGTCGTCATCGTCATGGCATGTGGCGGGTCGGTCGCCGCGACACCGGCCGTCCTTGGGCCGTGGCAGGCGCACCCGTTCGAGCCACTGGACGCCGGCCTGGCGTTGGCCGCCGAGTCGACCTGCCGGGCCAGGACGCCGCAGGCTGCCGGCCTCCCGGTCATCCTCCACGACCAGCGCGGCGCCGGGATCGACACGGTCGTGTTCGGCGGGCCGAATGGCCAGGCATCCTGCCAGGTCGCGGGCGAGACCGACGGTGACGTCGTCTGGCTGACCAGCAGCGCCGGCGGCCCGCCGTCCCAGGCCCCGGCGCCGCTCAGTCTCCTGGTCGACTCGATGGGATCGACCTCCGCATCGGACGTCGAGACCGTCAGCACCATCGAAGGACGGACCGGGGCCGGCATCGTCCGTGTTCGGATCCTCCTGTCCGACGGCAGCGAGGTCACGGCCACCACGTCCAACGGATCGTTCTATGCGTGGTGGCCCGGTGAGGCGCTGGCCGCATCGTTGTTCGGCGACGACGCCAGCGGCCGGATGGTCGCGTCGGCGACACCGTGACCCGGCCCCGCCCCGGGCGAGACGGCTATCTGGCTGTAGGATCGCGGCCATGTCCAGAGCGCGTTGGCTGGCGATCCTTGGGGTGGCGATCGTGACGGTGGTGGGGCTCGTGCTGTTCGGGCCGGTCGTCGCGGGCCGGCCGTCGCTCGTCCCGGCCCCATCGACCGAAGCCCCATCGACCGAAGCCCCATCGACTCCATCCACGACACCGCGTCCCCCACCGACCGAGCGCCCGATCGCGACCGGCGACTCCCGCCTCCTGTATGCGGAGTTCCTGCTGCGGCTCGAGGCCGACCGCACCGCCGTCGCGACCCTCAACCACACGCTCCAGGCCGCCGCCGAGGCCGGCGATCGCCCGGCCGTCCGCCAGGTGGCCATCGACATCCTGGACTTCACGGACACCGAACACGACTGGCTGCGCGAGCATCCGCCGGCGGCCTGCTACGCGGACGCCCACGAGGCGGCCGACTCGATGCTGGAGGCCTACGCCGCCACTGCCGACGCCTTCATCTCCTGGGCCGACGCCGGCGAGGGGCTGGATGGTCTCGCGGCGTTCGGGCGAGCGCTTGAGGCGGTCGGCGGCGCCGGTGATGCGGTGACGGCCCTCGGACGGGAGCTCGAGGCGACGACATGCCGGAGCTGAGGGACGACGGCCCGGAGCCGATCCGGCACGTGACGAGCGCCAAGATCGTGGCGGTGCGAGGTTCGTCGCTCGAGTTCCGCGACGATCGCGTGGTCGGCGAGGCGCCCCTCGAGATCCGAGCTGCCGGGCCGGGCCAGGAGCCGGTCGCCGTCGCGGTCACGATGCGGACCCCCGGTCACGAGGATGAGCTCGCGATCGGGTTCCTCCGGACGGAGGGACTCATCAGCGGGTCGGAGGTCCTCACGACGGTGGCCGGCGATCCGGCGGTGCTCAACCAGCCTGACGACACGATCCTGGTCCGTCTGGCCAAGTCGTTCGATGCCTCGGCCGTCGCCGAACGGCATTTCATCGCGACCGCCTCGTGCGGGATCTGCGGCAAGGCCTCCATCGACGAAATCGTCCTGCGCTGCGAGCCGATCCCGGCCGGGCCTACTGTCGAACGCAGGGTCATCCTCGCCCTGCCCGACATGCTTCGAGCGGCCCAGCACGCCTTCGACCAAACGGGCGGGCTCCACGCCGCCGCGCTGTTCACGCCGGACGGGCAGCTCGTGGCGATCCGAGAGGATGTCGGGCGCCACAACGCCCTGGACAAGCTGATCGGCTCGCAGGTGATGGCGGGTGTCCTGCCGCTCCACGACCGGATCCTGATGGTGTCGGGGCGCGTGAGCTTCGAGATCGTCCAGAAGGCCGCCGTCGTCGGGATCCCGATCCTGTGCGCGGTGTCCGCCCCATCCGATCTTGCGATCGCGACCGCCGATCGCCTCGGTGTCACGCTGGTCGGCTTCCTTCGAGGCGACGGCTTCAACGTTTACAGCCACGATGGTCGGATCAAGCTGCAGGACCTCTCCGGCTTCGGGTAGGCAGTCCGAGCGGGTCGGACCGCCCACTATGCTGTGCGCCCGGGACTCGAACAAGAGGGACGCCAGCATGACCGACTCGACGCCTGCGCCCGCGCACGTTACCGCCCAGACGTTCATCGAGGCGCTCGTCTGAGGCCGGTGGACGTCAGCGCGATCGTCCTGGCCGGCGGGCGCTCGACCCGCTTCGGGCGGGACAAGCTGGCCGAGCCGCTGGACGGTGCGACCGTGCTGGAGCGGACGATCGCGGCTGTCATGACGGTGGCGTCGGATGTCATCGTCGTGGTTCGCCCGGACTCCGGCCCTGCGCTGTCGGCCGGTGTCCGCCTGGCCCGTGACCCGATGCCCGACGGCGGCCCGCTGGTCGGGGTCCTGGCTGGTCTCGCGGCCGCGTCGCATCGGAGTGTGCTCATCGTCGGGGGCGACATGCCGTGGCTGGTGCCCGGGGTACTGCGGTCGCTGCTCCTTGCCCTCGGCCCGGACAAGGAGGCGGCGGCGCTCGACTCGGATGGGCACCCTCAGCAGCTGCCGATCGCGGTCCGGCGGGACGCGGCGGCGGCGGTCGCGCGGCGCCTCACCGGTTCGGGCGAGCGACGCCTGGGCGCGCTCCTGGACGCCCTCGAGCTGGTCGTCATCGCGGAGCGAGATTGGCGGCTGCACGACGACGAGGGGGCGACCCTCCGTGACATCGATACGCCGGGCGATCTGCCGAACCTGCCCTCAGGCTGAGGCCAGCTGCAGGGCGGACGGACCCGCCCGCGCGACCCGACCTCGCGACCCGCCCGCGCGAGTTCTGCTCAGAGCCAGTGAAATCGACCATTCGGCCGCGAGCCCAGTGCCGGTTTCTGCTCCGAGCAGTCAGTCCGACCGAATCTCGGCTGCTGCGCCTTCGAATCTGGCGCGGCCCGGGCTGTCAGCCCGAATGAGAGCGGCCGGCGGGCCAGGAATGCAGGAATCTCGGGCTGTGAGCAGACATCCCGCTTGCCGATGCGTAGCCTTGCCCGAGCTGAGGATCATCCCCCGAGCGCCGGATCCTCGTACACCGGGACCCCGTCCACGAACGTGCCGACGCAGCGGGTCTCACCGACCGCGCCGGCCCCGCGGTCGAACAGGTCTCGGTCCAACACCGCCAGGTCCGCCGCCTTGCCGACTTCGATGGAGCCGGTGTCGTGATCCTGATGATTCACGTACGCCGACCCGATCGTGAAGGCCGCGAGCGCGTCCATCAGGCCGATCCGCTGGTCGGGCAGGAAGACCGGTCGTTCGCCGCGGTGGTAGTCCGCGACGCGGTTGACGGCGACCTCCATCTCGGCCATCGGGTCCGGCGTGGAGACGCTCCAATCCGAGCCCATCGCGAGCGTCGCACCTGCGTCCATCAGCGAGCGGAACGGGTACTGCCATGTCGCCCGCTCCGGCCCCAGGAACGGCGCGGTGAGATGATCCTGCTGATCCTCATGACAGGCCCAGTACGGCTGGGCGTTTGCCACGACGCCAAGCTCACGGAAGCGGCCGATGTCGTCCGGGTGGATGACCTGGATGTGAGCGATGTGCGGGCGCGTGTCGCTGGAGCCGTTCGCGAGCCGGGCTGCCTCGACCGCATCCAGCGACTCGCGCACGGCTCGATCGCCGATCGCGTGGAAGTGGGCCTGGAAACCGAGCGCGTCCAGTCGCGGCACCGCCACCCCCAGTACCGCTGGGTCGATCATGGCGATCCCGCGGTTGCCTGTCGGCTGGCCGGACCGATCCAGGTAGGACTCCAGCATGGCGCCGGTGTGGTTCTCCAGAACGCCATCCATGAAGAGCTTGACGCTCGTCTGCCGGTATGTCCCGATCGTCGCGGCCGTGCGCCGCTGGACGAGCTCTTCGATCTGCTCTGGACCGCGAGTCCGGTCCCACTTCATCGCTCCGACGACCTTGGCCGTCAGTTCGCCGCGCAGGGCCAGAGACACATAGGCGGCCTCTTCGACGTGCGGCCGGACGCTGGCATCCTGCCAGGTCGTGATCCCCAGGGCATGCAGGTGCGCCTGGGCGAGGCGCACAGCGGCCTCCAGCTCCGTGGCCGTCGCCGCGGGCACAAGGTGTTCGACGAGGGAGGTCGCCCCCTCCTGGAGTCCGCCGCCCGGCGTACCGTCCGCCTCGCGATCGATGCGCCCGTCTGCCGGATCCAGGGACTCGGCGGTGAGTCCCGCCAGCTCCAATGCCCTTGTGTTGACCCACGCGCTGTGCCCGTCACGACTCTCGAGGTAGACCGGCCGATCCGGGACGATCCGATCCAGGTCCACCCGGCTGGGGATGCCGTCGGGAAAGTCGCTCATGGACCAACCCTCACCGACGATCCAGGGTGCATTCCGGTCGGCCAGCGCGTGCGCTTCGATGGACTCGAGATACGCGTCAAGGCCATGCACACCGGACAGATCGCAACGGAGTCTGGCGAGGCCGGCCGTGACTGCGTGCACGTGCGCATCGCCGAAACCAGGCGTCGCCGTTCGACCGCGCAGCTCGATGACCCGCGTTCTCGGGCCGATGTGCGCGGCGACCTCCGCGTTCGCCCCGACGGCCACGATCCGTCCGTCGCGCACGGCCACGGCGGACGCCCAGCTGCGGGCCGCATCGATGGTCGGGATCCGGCCTCCAGTCAGGACGAGATCGGCGGGGTGGGCGATGGTCATGTCGGAGCGGCCTCGCGTTCAAGGGAGTGGGGGAGACCGGGGGAAGCGTCGAGGATGACAGGAGCGCAGGACCGGTGTCGCGGACATCCCGCAAGGCGCGACGCATCGCTACCCGGCCGGTGGCTCCCAGCCAGGGGCGGCCAGCTCGAAGCCCTCGTACTCGAAGGCCGGCGTCACGATGCAGCCCACCAGCGCCCACGACCCGAGCGATCGCGCCGATTGCCAGGCGCCGGCCGGGACGACGGCCTGGACGACCTCGCCGGCGGTCACGGCTCCGCCCAGACGGTGGGTACTGGCTGCCAGGTCGCCATCGCGCCAGATCCGAAGCTCAAGCGCATCGCCGGCCGACCACTGCCAGAGCTCCGCGGCGTCCACGCGATGCCAGTGCGACCGCTCACCAGCGACCAGGAGGTACAGGATCGCGCTGCCGACCGGGCGCTCGCCCGGGACCTCATCCGCCCGCCACGTCTCGACGAACCAGCCGCCCTCCGGGTGCGGCCGCATCCTGAGCGACGCGATGACCGCGTGATGAGACTCCATCCGCCCGAGCATACCCGGGGCCGTAGCATCGCCCGATGACCTCCGTCCACCTGCTCCACGCCGGCTACATCGGGGAGCACACCGCCTCGACCGTCGTCCTCGTCCGTGACGGTGACGCGCTCATCGTCGTGGATCCGGGGATGGTCGCTCGCCGCGGCCTGATCCTGGAGCCGCTGGCCGAGCTCGGCGTGGAGCCCGAAGCGGTCACC